>NZ_JBYVYK010000025.1:0-81413 GCF_058148405.1 Mycobacterium sp. DHQP2018-32-09
GGCCCGGCGCGTCCACCGGAACGGTGAGATCGCCGTAGCTGGTGCCATCGGGCGTGACCAGCCGTACCGCGATCCCGCCCCCACTCAATTGAGCCACCAGCTCGCGCGGGTCCGCACCCGCCTGGGACAGCGCGTCGGCGCGGGCAGCCGTGGCGTCGAGCCGGTCGTGCAGGTCGCGGCGCGCCTGCGCTCCCACGACGACGTCGACCGACACCCCGAGCAGCACCAGCAGCAGCGCCATCCACCCCAGCACGGCGAGCACCACGCGACGGCGCAGCGACGGGGTGGGCGTGCCAGCGGGTGTGCCTGGGTGGGGGGTCATTCCGCGGCGCGCAATCGATACCCGATGCCGCGCACCGTGTGGATCATGCGGGGACCGTTCGCTTCCAGCTTGCGCCGCAGACCGCTGATGTGCACGTGCACCAGGTTGTCGTCATAGGCGTCGTATCCCCATACCGCAGAAAGGATCTGGGTGGCGCTGACGATGCGGCCGCGCTGGTCGACCAGGAAGTCCAGCACCTTCAGCTCGGTGGCGGTCAGTTCGAGCCGCCGACCGGCGCGAGTCGCGATGCCCGCCGTCCGGTCGACGAGCAGGTCGCCGATGGTCACCGTGGTGGCGATGCGGCCCTGACGCCGCAGCACCGCCCCGACGCGCGAGACCAGCTCGGACAGTTCGAAGGGTTTGACCACGTAGTCGTCGGCGCCACCGTCGAGACCGCGCAGCCGATCCGACAGGCCATCACGCGCCGTCAGCATGATCACGCCGACCTCGCCCCAGGAGCGGGCGACGTCGATCAGCGCGAAGCCGTCGCGGCCGGGGACCATGACGTCGAGGATCACCAAGTCCGGGCGGTAGCCGTCGAGCACCTCTTCGAACCCCTCGCCGTCGACGCGGCCCTGCGCGGCGTATCCCGCGGTCTGCAGCGCCTCGACGACCATCTCTCGAATGGCCTCGGAGTCTTCGACGACCAGGATGCGCGCCACCGGCTGCTGCGCTGCGGTCGTCGACATCCCCCCATTGTGGTGGTAACCATCCGGGTTGTCTGAAGCCGAGCTGAAGATGCGCGGTCATCGCGTCGGCTTCAGGTTGGCTTCATGCACCGGTTCTAGCGTCGCCTTCAGCAGTCCAACGACGAACGACGCGAAGGAGCAGACATGGGCAACGATCCCGATCAGGACCGTACGGACCGCCCGTACGAGCCGGAACATCCCGGAGCACACGCGCCGGGTGCGCCGCAGGCCGGAGGCGATCCGGCCGCCGCGCACCTGCCCGGCGACCCGGCTGGAGACGACGCCGACACGCACCGCTTCGAGACCCCGCGCGGCGTCGAGGGCTCCGCGGCACCGGCGCGGGAACCCGAGCGCGCGCCGCGACGCCCGCTGGGTCGTGCCGGCCTTCCGGTGGCCGCCGCGGTGGGCGGCCTGCTGGTCGGCCTGGTGGGTGGGACGGCACTCGACGCCCACCCGATGCTGTCGTTCTCGGTGGGCAGCACCGCCGCAGGCCAGGCTCTCGCACCCAATCCCGCGGGACCGCCGCCGCCTCCTGGTCCGGGCGTCTGGCCCGCGGGCCCGGGCGACGTCCGGATGCCGCCGCCCCCAGGGGGAATGGGCCCGGGTCACGGTCCGGGTCACGGTCCCGACGGCGGACCGGGTCGCGGACCCGACGGTGGACCGGGTCGCGGACCCGACGGCGGACCGGGTCGCGGTCCCGACGGCGGTCCCGGAGGGGGCGCGGGTCCCGGGTGGGGTGCCGGTCCCGGCGGGGGTCCCGGGCCGGGATTCGGGCCGCGTCCGGGTGGCCCCGCCGACGGCCAGCCGCCTCCTCCCCCGCCTGGCGGCCAGGTGCCCCCGCCCCCAGGCGACGGTCAGGCCCCGCCGCCACCTCCTGGCAGTGGTCAGGCTCCCCCGCCGCCGCCCGGCCGTGGGCCCGCGCCGCAGGCGCCCAACGGCCAAGCGCCGCAGGCGCCCACGGGGGCGCCACTGCCTGCCGAGCGCTGACCGGACGACGACATGCGGGCTGTGCCACTCCTCGTGGCACAGCCCGCATGTGACGGTGGGTAGGGACTAGCTCAGCTTGTCCTTGATGTTCTCGCCCACCTTCTTGACGCCCGAGACGCCCTGGTCCTTCTGGCCCTCGGCCTTGAGGTCGTCGTTGCCGGTGACCTCGCCGACGGTTTCCTTGACCTTGCCGATGGCGTCCTCGGCGGCGTTCTTGGCCTTGTCGACGATACCCATGATCCATCTCCTCATCATTCTTCGTTGTTGCGCAACGGCATTCGGGTGAATGCCGAGGTCTGGTGCCGGCTGGCCCGGCTCAGCGAACCACCGTGGGGGCCTTCTCGTCCACCTTCAGGACGGTCCTGACGGCTACCGCGCCGTCGAGCATGGCCGCCGCGGTCCGGGCGACGTGATGCGCGGCCGTCACGCCTGCCTGCAGGCCGTGTCGGACGGGCACGTGTGCGGTGAGCACCAGGGTCGGTCGACCCCGTTCGAGGACGGCGGTGCCGTGGGCCTTGGTGACGGCCGCGTCCTGGCTCAGCACGTCGGCGGCAGCGGCGGCCACTGCGGCGGCGTCGGCCGTGGAGCCGGCGCCGGCGGTGGCATCGCCGGTGTCCAGCCAGAGGTGGCGCGCCCGCCTGGCGCGGTGATGCGCGGCGAGCCATCGGAGGCTGAGCAGCAGCAGGAGCACACCGGCCGCGCCGGTGGCCCAGTACCACCACGAGCTGGCCGCCCACTGCGGTGCGGCCGTCGTCACGTCCCTGCCGCCGACCAGCAGCCCACGCTGCCAGGCGACCGCCAGCACACCACCGGCGACCAGGATCAGTCCGGTCAAGAACACGACGAGGCGATCGACGCCTACGGCGAAGCGGGTCATCGGCTATCCCCTCCTCGGGTCCGCACGGCCACGCGCGGTGGTTCGGCCAGTGCACTCAGGGCGGTGGTCACGGCGTCGGTCACGGCGGTGCGCACCACCGCGTGGTCGTCTCCGGTCACCCGGCAGTCGACGAGCACGCGTGAGCGCTTCACGGTGACCCGGGCGTTCAGGACGCCGGGCACGGCCGACGCACTGGTGTCGGCCAGCGTGGCGACGTCGGCGCGGTGCAGGTAGAGCCCGTCACCCGCGGCCAATGGCACGGCGGTCCGCCGCCGCGGCGCCACGGCCGCGATCATCAATGCGATGCCGACGACGGCTGCGGCTGCCCCGGCGACGAGCCACCACGGCTGGGGCGTCACACGCCCCAGGGCGTTCGCGACGGGCGGCGTGAGCGCCGTCCCGCTCGCCCATCCCAGCGCGATCACGGTGTCGCGCACCAGCACCACGCCCGCGGCGGCCAGCAACAGTGCCACGACGACGGCGAGCTTGCTGGCGGCCGACGCGGCCAAGGGGGCCGGTGCGGTGCGCACGTCGCCGGTGGCCAGCGCCGTGTCGTGCGGGAGCACGGTACGAGATGTCGTCATGTCGGTACTCCTCACTGGATCCTGGGTCGCTCGGCGACGACGATCTTGGCCACGTGGACCGTCAACCGGTCCAGGTTCAGGCCGGCCTGGCCGGTGAGCGCGTCCTCGACGCTGCGCCGAACGTCAGTCATCTTTTGCGCCAACGGGATTCCCCACGACACGGCGATGTCGACGTGGGCGCTCACACGATCGCCGGCGACCTCGACGTCCACGTGGGGCAGGGCGCGACCCGTCACCTGGCCCAGCGTGCTCGCCTGCCGGTGGACGTCGGGTACCGACTGCACGGCAGCGGTGACGATGCTCTCGACGGCACGGTCCAGCACGTGCAGCCGTCCGCGCTCACCGTCGTTCACCGGCGCGTCGGGCAGCGCGACGCCGATGGCCGGCTCGTCGAGCACCGGGGTGGACTGGTCAGCCACGGGTCCTGCTCCGCACCCAATCGCTGACGTCCCATTCCCCGTCGCGCTGCCCGCCGACGACGTAACCGATGACGCCGAGGACGAGCGCGACGAGGAAGCCGGTGAATCCGCCTGCAGCGGCGGCGACACCGAGCAGCACTCCGGCCAGCATGCCGGCAGTAGCGGTGGTCATGGCATTCCTCCTGATTCGAGCTGCGCCGTGGCAGCCGTGGTGTGAGTGTGTGGTGGCGCGGGCTGCGACGGCGGGGACGCGGTTCTGGTCACGTCTTCGACCGTGACGTCGACGGCGCGGCCGGGGAAGCGCGCGACGATGGCGTCACGGACCGCGGCCGCGGTGGTGCCGATCGGGGCGCCCATGGTCACGGCCAGGTGAACGGCGATGTGGCCGTTGCTGATTCGGACACCGGGGACGCGGCGCCCGGGAAGGTGGGTGCCCACCTCGCCGAAGGGTCCCGGGTGGACGTCGGCGACACCGGCCACGGCACGGGCGATGTCCGCGACCGTGTCGGCGTCGCCGCGAGCGGCGGTGTCGCCGCCCGCGGCGAACTCGCTCACTGCACCCGCGCCGAGTGTCCGTCGGACTGCTCGTCGTCGGCCGGCACGTGGACGTCGTGCACGGTGATGTTGACCTCGACGACCTCCAGGCCCGTCATGCGCTCGATCGCACCGATGACGTTGCGCCGGATGCCGGCGGCCAGATCCGAGATCGAGACGCCGTACTCGGCGACGATGTCGATGTCGACGGCGGACTGCTTCTCGCCGACCTCCACCGAGACCCCCTGCGAGTAGTTCGTGGAGGCACCGGGGATGCGCTCCCGCAACGCGCCGACGGCGCGACTCGTGTTGCCACCCAGGTCATGGACGCCGTAGACCTCGCGCGCGGCCAGGCCGGCGATCTTCGAGACCACGACGTCGGCGATGGTGGTGGTGCCGTGGCTGGTGGCCAGCGGACCGTTGGCGCCGTTGGCTGCGGTGGCGGGTGCCGAAGTGGACGTCATGTCTTTCCTCCTGTTGTCACGGACGTTGTGCGTGATAGGTCGTGCGCCCGTGCCGATTCCGAATGTCGTCCTCGATGTAATCCGCGACACACCCTGGTGCGGTGCCTGCGCCGGGCACCTTCCTGTTCCCGGCACGACGAATCCGACAAACGCGGCCGCGACCCACGTCACCAATACGTCAGCAATCATCACCGCGGGTGGGTGCCTACCGCATCACACCGTCATTCACCAGGGGTTACGTCAACGAATTCGACACCGGACGGCGATCGGAGCAACGCCGCGCGACTACAGTGACCGCAGCCGCCGACCCCGCACGTAGACCTCGGCGATCGAACTCTCGCGCAGACCCATCAACAGGGCGAACAACGTCTGATCGCGCGCCAGGTCGGGATCGGCGGCGCGGTGGGCGTTTTCGAGCAGGGCCGCCAGCGCGTCGGCCGGCCGGACCACCACGAAGTCGGCCTCCTTGCCGGTGTCGAAGTTGCCGAAGCGCTCTTCCATGTCGAGTGCCCGTGCGCCCGCGAGCGTGCCGACGAACAGCATCTCGGCGGGGTGCATCGACACGCCGTCCTCGCCGGGCTCGGTGATGTGCTGTTTGAAGGCGTCGCCCAGTACCCGGGGGATGAGCCATTCGTCGCCGCCGCCGAAGTCGGTGCCCGCGGAGATGTTGACGCCCGAGGCGACGGTGCGCTTCCACGGCATGGTGCCCGACCCCAGGAAGAGCTGCGAGATGGGGCAGTGCGAGATCGAGGTGCCGGTCTCGGCCATCCGGGCCAGCTCGACGTCCTGGCAGTGCACGCAGTGCGCCAGAATGGTGCGGCGGCCCAGCAGGCTCTTGCCGCCCACCCGGGACCCGGGCAGGAACTTGCCGTCGTAGGTGTCGAGGTAGGTGTCCACCTGGTAGTCCTGCTTGGTCGAATCGACCTCCCCGGTTCCCGGCCGGTCGTTCTCGTTGAGGTGGCTGTGCACGTAGACGCCGCGGTCGCGAACCTCGTCGTACAGGTCACCGAGATTCTTCAGCGTCTCGGTGGTCACCGACAGTGAGAACCGCGGCACGATCGCGACGTGCAGCAGGGCGGTGTTCACGTCGCCGGTGTCGGCGGCGTGCCACGTGTCGATCTCCTCGCGGGTCAGCCGGATCGCATCCTCCTCGGAGGTGATCAGCGGCAGCGCCGTCTCGGGTCCGCGCGTCTGGATGCCCCGCCCGCTGACGATCCGCAGCCCCGCCTCCCGGGTCCGCTCGAAGAGGGCGTCCTGCGCGTGCGGGAACGCCGAGCCGAAGACCATGGCGGCCGTGGTGCCCGCCGCGATGCGGCGGTTGCAGAACTCGACGGCGGCCCGCGCCGCGAAATCCGGGTCGGCGAACTGCGATTCCGACGGGAAGATGCACTGGGTCAACCATTCCAGCAGCTGCCCGCCGCCGTAGGAGTCACCGGCATAGGTCTGCGGGAAGTGCACGTGGGTGTCGACGAAGCCGGGCAGCAGGTAGCCGCCCCGGTGGTCGTGCACCGGGGCGGACGCGAATTCCTCGGGCAGCGAGTCACGTTCGCCGCAGTAGGCGATCGTGCCGTCCTCGCCGATCACCAGGGCACCGTCGGGGATGGCGACGAGCGCGGCGGCGGCCTCGGTCACCGTCGGGGTACCGGCGACGTGGAACACGTGACCGAGATGAACCTGCGTCATGGATGTCTCTCCCTGAGTGAGTGGATCGGATGGGGACACCGCACGCCGCAGCCACCCGCGGCGGCCGTGCGGCTGCGGGTGGCGTCACGCGCCGCGCCGGTTCAGCTCGCGCCAGACGCGCACCGGGGTCATGGGCAGCTCGCGCACCCGCGCTCCGACGGCGCGGGCGATGGCGTTGCCGAGCGCGGGTGCCACCGGGTTGTAGGGCGCCTCGCTCATGGACTTGGCACCGAGAGGTCCCAGGGCGTCGGCGGTGTCGGCGAAGTACACCTCGGTCACCGGGACGTCGGCGATCTGGGGGACGTGGTAATTGCGCAGCGCGTCGGTGGTGATGGCGCCCGCCCCGTCGGTGAGCATCTCCTCGTACAGCGCGGTCCCGATGGCTTGTGCCACACCGCCTTCCACCTGTCCGCGCAGCTGTTCGGGGTTGATCACCCGGCCGGCGTCGCAGGCGTGCACCGAGCGCAGGATCCGCACCTCGCCGGTGCGCTCGTCGACCGCCACGCGGGCGGCGTGCACGTTGAACGCCACCGACCGCACCATGCCGTCGTACGTCGCCTCGGCGCACAGCGCGCCCCCGCCCGCGGCGACCACGTCCGCCAAGGTCACCGTGGCAGCACCGCAGGCGACGCCATCGGGCCCCAGCTCGCAGTCGGCGGCGGCCGCGCCCAGCAAGCCGGCGCCGATGCGCACCACCTCGTCGCGAAGACGACGCGCGGCGATCGCCAGCGCGTTGCCGGTGACGGTGGTGCCGGTGGATCCGAAGGCACCGGTGTCGAAGGCGGCGCGATCGGTGTCCGACATCTGCATCCGCAGTCGCGCGGGTGACGTCGCCAGGATGTCGCAGGCGATCTGCTGGTAGGCGGTGGTGGTGCCATTGCCGAACTCGGCGCTGCCGATGCCGAGTTCGTACGTGGCGTCGGGGTGCAGCCGAACCGTCGCGGTCGACGCGTGACCGCGCGGCGGGATGGTCGCGATCATGGCGATCGCCATGCCCTCGCCGACCTTCCAGTGCGATCCGTCGGGCGCGGCGGTACCGGCCCCGTCCCGCGCCAGGGCGTCGGCGACCAGGTCCAGACACTGCTGCAGGCCGTAGCTCGCGTCGAGGCGGAGGTCGTCACCCTCCTCGTGGGCGGCCACCAGCGGATCGCCGGGAACCACGACGTTGCGCCTGCGGAAGTCGAAGGGGTCGATGCCCAGCGAGGCGGCCAGGTCGTCCAGGGCGCTCTCGATCGCCCACGCCACCTGTCCGAGGCCGTAGCCGCGGAACGCGCCGGAGGGGACGTTGTTGGTGTACACCGCACGGGCATCCACGCGTTTGTTGGCGCACCGGTAGATGGCCATCGATTCGCCGCACGAGTGGAACATCACCCCGGGCCCGTGGTTGCCGTAGGCCCCGGTGTCGGAGAGCACGTCGATGCCCAGCGCGGTGAGGGTGCCGTCGGCCGCCGCCGCCGCGGTGACGTCCACCCGGAAGGGATGCCGGCACGGGGCGACGGTGAACTGGTCGCTGCGGGTGAACTCGTACTGCACGGGTCGGCCGGTGGCGCGCACGGCCAGCGCCACGACGTCTTCGGTGAGCATCTCCTGCTTGCCGCCGAACCCACCGCCGACGCGCGCGGTGAACACCCGCACGTCCGACGGATCCAGTTCGAAGATTCGGGCCAGTTCGTCGCGGACCAGGAACGGCACCTGAGAACTGCTGCGCACCACCAGGCGACCGTCGTCGTCGACCCAGCCGATGCTGGCGTGCGTCTCCAGGTGCACGTGCTGCACGCGCTGGGTGCGCCAGCGCCCGCGGACCACGGCGCCACCGGAGGACTCCGCGGCAGCCGCCGCGGCCTCGACGTCACCCACCCCGCCGTGCAGTTCGCTGACCAGGTTGCGGCACGGGTCCGCGATCCGGCTGGCACCGGAATCCTTGTCGCCGTGGACGAGTGGGGCATCGGCGGAGTCGGCCAGCTCCGGGTCGAACACCGCGGGCAGCTGCTCGTAGGTGACGTCGATGGCCAGGCACGCCTGCTCGGCGATCTGCCGGCTCTCGGCGACCACGGCCGCGACACGCTGACCGCGGAAGCGCATCACGTCGTCGAGGATCACGGTGTCGTCGGGGTCGTCGAGGCGTTGCAGGTGCCTGCCGGTGGAGAACCGCACCGCGGGGCTGTCGCGATGGGTGAGCACGGCGACGACGCCCGGAATGGCCTCCGCGGCTGCGGTGTCGATCGCCACGATGCGCGCGTGGGCGTGGGGACTGGGCAGCACGGCCAGGTGCAGCATCCCGGGGACGGTGACGTCGAGGGTGTAACTCTCGGTGCCCGTGACGATCCGGGGCCCGGCGGGGGCGGGCAGGCTGCGGCCGAACACCTTCTCGGCGTCGTCGGCGGCGGCGTGGTCGACGTTGACGACACCGGCGAGTGCGTCGCGGATACCGCGGTACCCCGAGCACCGGCACAGGTTGCCCTTCAGGGACTGCCCGAGGTCGGCGCGCTGCTCCGCGTCGAGCGCAGCGGCGGTGACGATCATGCCCGCCGTGCAGAAGCCGCATTGGAACGCCGCGGCGTCGACGAACCGGCGCTGCATCTCGTGCGGCCGATCCTGCGTGCCCAACCCGGACACCGTCGTGACGTCACGACCGGCGACGCGGTGGGCGGGGATCAGGCAGGAGTGCACGGGTTCGCCGTCCAGCAGGACCGAGCACGCGCCGCAATCGCCGGAGTCGCAGCCCTTCTTCACGTCGAAGCGTCCGTGCTCGCGCAGCAGCGTGCGCAGACATTGCCCCGCGCGGGGCTGCGTCTCGACGTCGCCGCCGTTGACCCGAAACCTCATGCCAGCTCCTCGCGAATCTCGGCCGCCAGGACGCCGGAGACGGCCCTCCGCCAGTCGGGCGCACCGTGGGCGTCGGCGTGCCACGTCGCGGGCGGCACATCGGCGACGGCCGCGGCGAGGGTCGCGGCGTCGGGGACGCCGTCGAAGACCAGCCGGACCGGCTTGACGGTCGAGCCGGTGAGCACCAGCGTGAAGCGACCGCCGTCGGCGGCGGCGTCGCGCCGGCCGACGAGCACCGCGCCGGAACGGCCCAGTGGCGACAGGGCGATCTTGCGCAGGGCCGTCCTCCCCCGCAGGGCCGCGGCGGGCAGGTGCACCGCGCGCAGCACATCGCCCGGCGCCATGACGTTGGCCGCCGCGCCGGTCACGAAATCCTCGACGGCGACGGTGAAGTCGGTGCCGTCGTCGCGCCACACCGTCACGGTCGCATCGAGCGCGGCCGTCAGCGAGATCATGGCCCCCGCCGGAAACGACAGGCTGAGGTTGCCTCCGATGGTCGCGGTCTTCCACACCTTGAACGATGCGAGAAGCGCTGTCGCGCATTGTCGGAACAGTGGCGCCGCGGCCCATTCGGCGGGCAGGTCGGCAGACAGGGCGGCGACGCGTTCCACGGTGCAGGTGGCTGCGAGATCGAGGCCGTGCGCGGAGATCTCGACGGCGGGCCAGCCGAGCGCGGTGAGGTCGATCAGCCGCCGCACGTGCTGCTGAGGTTCGGAGAACAGCCACGTGCCGCCGGCCAGGAGGGCGTCCCCGGGCTGCCAGGCGGGCATCTCGGCGCGGCTGGTCGGCAGCACGATCTGGGCGACGGCGTTCAGGTCCACCGCAGGACTCCCCTGGTCACGGCAGCGTCCAGATGCGTTGCGTCACCACGTAGAACACGACGGCCCACAGTGCGTTGATCGCCAGGACGAGGGCGATGCCCTTGACGTTGGTGGCGGGCTGCCTGGCACCCTTCGCCGGGGCGAGCCAGAAGCGCAGGATCCGGGTGCCGTAGTAGGGCATCGTGACGAAGCTCATCACCAGGCTCGACAGCAGGTTGCCCACCAGCATGCCCAACCACAGCGGCATGTGCAGCGGGGCGGTGAGCAGCGTCAGCACCACCACCGTGGGATAGAGGCCCATCCACACCGCAATGGCGGTCTTGAAGTCCGACGGCGGGGGTGCGTCGGTAGCGCCGTAGTCGAACCAGGTGCCGAACGAGTGGTCGATGCGGCGCAGCGTGAATTCGGAGAATCGGTTGTCGGCCAGCAGCTCTCGCCGAGCGTCGGAGGTGAGCCACGCGTCGAGGTGCTCGGCGGTGTCGAACTTGTAGGTGATGGTCCAGTCGTCCTGCACGCCGTCGACGGGCCGGAAGATCTCCGAGCCGCAGAAGCCCGGGAAGCCGCTCTCGGCCCGGCACACGTCGGCCTGCCATGCCAGGAACTCGTCGACCCGTGCGGGGTCCACGCGATGGCTGACGACGACGGTGACCAGTGTGTCGTCGACCCTGGTGTCCTGGGCGACCACCTGCTGGGTGCCGGGGCCGTCGAACAGGTCGGCCCCGCGGTCCAGGAACCGCTGCCGTGTCGCGCTGTTGAGCCAACGCGCCATGTTGGCCACCGAATCGAACGTGTAGGTCACCACCCAGTCGCCGCCGGGTTCGGTGGGGCGGCGCAGGTCCACCCCGCGGAACCCGGGGTAGCGCGCAGCCGCGGCGCCGAGCCGGGTCTGCCACTCGACGTAGTCGTCCTCCCGGCCGGCCTTGACGCGCTGGCCGATGAGGATGGTGGCCGCGCCACAGACCGAGGGATCGGCCGGCACGCCCGTGACGGTCTCGTCGGTCACCGTGGTCCCCCGCGGACGGTCCACGACCGGCCGACCGGGAGATCGCTGAACGTCATGGCCAGTGGTGTGCCTTCGCTCGAACTCACCGACTTTTGACGGCGCGGTAAACCTAGCATCGGGCCCTGGCGCCCTCCATGCGAACGCACGGAATGTCAGCGAATTTATCCAATGTTCACAGCGATGCGCCCCCGACTGGACAAATGCACGGTGCCGGGGCGTTTCGTGCCGCTGAGGGCGACCGATTCCGGCGAAGCGGCAAAAGCGGGGGGTGCCGCCACATCGGCGCGCTCGGCGCACGGCCACCCGGTTCGCGTCAGCCGGATCAACCCGGTCGAGGTCATCGGCTCGACGGTCACCGCACCGTCAGCCAGGCCAGGCTGCCCAGCCCGGCGACCACGCAGTAGACCGCGAACGGGGTCAGGGTCCGCGTCTCGAAATAGCGGGTGAGGAAGCGCACCGCCAGGTAGGCGCTGACGAACGACGCCAGGCTGCCGAGAAGGACCTGGCCGCCGATTCCCTGGCCGAGCGGCCCGAACAGGTCGGGGACCTTCAGGACGCCTGCGGCGAGGATGACCGGGGTCGCCAGCAGGAACGCGAACCGGGCAGCGTCCTCGTGAGGCAGGCCGCGTAACAGTCCGGCGACCATCGTCACACCGGATCGGCTGATGCCGGGAAGTAGCGCGAGCACCTGCGCCGCCCCGATGGTGACGCCGCGTGCCATGGTGAGCCGGGCGATGCGCTGATCCGAGGCCGTCAACCCGGCGCCTACGGGCGCCGAGGACACCGGTTCGGGCGTGCCGCCCGCACTCGCCACTTGCGTGCGGTCCGCATTCGCCCCCTGTGTGCGGCCCGCACTCGCCCCTTGTGTGCGGCCCGCACTCGCCCCCTGCGTGCGGCCCGCACTCGCCCCTTGTGTGCGGCCCGCACGGCGGCGGAGGCGCTCACCGGCAGCCATCACCAACCCGTTGGCAGTGAGGAAGACGGCCGCCGGGATCGGTCTGCCCAGCGTCGTGCGGAACAGGTGCTCGAGCGCCAGGCCCGCCACGCAGACGGGGATCGTCGCCACCACGATCAGCCAGGCGAGCCGTTCGGCGGGTGTCCGCACCCGCCGGTAGCGCACCGAGCTGACGAATCCGCCGACGATGGCGACCCAGTCGCGCCAGAAGAACAGCAGCAGCGCCGCCGCGGTCGCGACGTGCAGACCGACGATGAAGGCCAGGTAGGGCGACTCCGGCGCGGAGACGTCGAGATCGCGGGCCCACCGTCCGCCGACGAGCGCGGGGAGGAGCACCGAGTGCCCGAGGCTCGACACCGGGAACAACTCGGTGACCCCTTGCAAGGCACCCACCACCAGGGCCTCGAGATAGCTGAGATGGGTCAGGGCCCCACACCTTTCGTCGCGCGCCGGGTTCTCCTCAACGTAGCCGGCCGGTCTGCAAGAGTGTCCGGCCCCGGCTGGGAGCCAGCTGTGGATCGAGGGCGGTGCGGTCACCCAGGTTCGCGCACCGCGACGGCGCGCCCGATCCAATCTCCCCTGAGCAGCGCCAGAGATGCGGTATTCGAGAGTCAAGAGACGGATTCGATGGGGGCACCGTGAGTTACGACCAGCGCATCGACGACATCCTCGGTGCGATACACCGGGATTGGCCCACCGAAGGCGCACCACCTTCTGGCGGTTTGGCCATCCAGTCCGCGTTGTCACTCGATGGCCGATACGTCACCGGGCTCGCGCTGACCCGGCCTCCCACGAAAGCGCCTGCGACCGATCTCGACACGCGCTTCCGGATAGCCAGCATCTCCAAGCCCATCACGTCTGCCGCGGTACTTCTGCTCGTCGAGCAAGGGCGATTGCGCCTCGAGGACACGCTGTACGACCTCGTCTACCACGACGACGAGCCGCAGAGGCGGCCTGCCGAACTCGCCGCCATCCAGCACGTGACCATCGACGAGATCAGCCGCGCCAGCTGGCAGCTCATCGTCCCCAACAAGCCATTCGCGTACTCGAACTTCACCTACTGCCTCATGGGTCGCATCGTGGCGAAAGTGACTGCCTCGTATGAGAAATTCGTCCAGAAGAACATTCTTCGCAAGGCCGGCACGAGCTCGACTGGACGTGATGATCAGCCATGCCGAATTCCGGCGCTCCCGACCGCTAAAGGAAGTGACTATGGCCGGAGCCGGCGGGCGGCCGTAACGTACGTCACGGCCATGGTTCTACGTCGGTAGACCGTACTCCCGCCGACAGCCCGTCGGGCCGGAGACGGCCGCAAGAGGAGGCAGCACATGTCCGTCAGCGACCGTCAACTACGTGGATCGATCGGCGTCGCCGGAATCGTGTTCCTGGTGGTGGCGGCAGCGTCACCCTTGACCACCATCGCCGGATCCTTACCCGTGATGGTCGCGCTGGGCAACGGTGCGGGCGCGCCGCTGGCCTATCTCGTCGCCGGACTGGTACTCCTGGTGTTCAGCGTGGGCTACGCCGCCATGAGTAGCGCCGTCACCGATACCGGCGCCTTCTACGCCTACGTGACCAAGGGGCTTGGCAGCGATCTCGGCGTCGGCGCGGCGGGTCTGGCGATCTTCGCCTACGCAACCATCCAGGCCGGTGTCTACGGTCTGGCGGCCAACACGATCCAGGGACTGGTCGTCAGCTATGGTGGCCCCGATCTGCCCTGGTGGGTGTGGGCTTTCGTGCTGATGGCACTCGTCGGGATAGTGGGGTACCGCAACATCGACGTCGGCGCCAAGGTGCTCGGAGTCTTGCTGGTCCTCGAGGTCGTCGCCATCGCCGCCCTCTCCGTGGCGGTCTTCGCGAAGGGCGGCGCACACGGCATCGACTTCGCCTCCTTCACGCCGGGCACGTTCTTCTCCGGGTCACCGGGCATCGCGATGATGTTCGCCATCGGCTCGTTCGTCGGGTTCGAGGCCACCGCGATCTACAGCGAGGAGGCTAAGAACCCCAAGCGGACCGTACCGGTCGCCACCTACACCGCCATCATCGTGATCGGCGTCCTCTACGCAGTAGGGAGCTGGGCCGTCGTCATCGCCTTCGGCAGCGATGAGGTGAGCGCGGCCGCAGCCGAGGACACGGCGAACCTGACGTTCAACGCCACCGCGCAGTACCTGGCGCCGTGGGCCGCGAGCGTCATGGCCATCATGCTGGTGACCAGCCTGTTCGCGACTCTCCTCGCCTTTCACAGCGCGATCTCACGCTATCTTTTCGCGCTGGCTCGGCGCGGCTACGCCCCTCAAGTATTGGCCGCCGTGCACGACAAGCACGGATCGCCCCACGTCGGCTCACTGATTCAAACAGCGTCCGCCGTCGTGCTGGTGGGCATCTTCGCTCTGGTCGGCGCCGATCCCATCCTTCAGTTGTTCACGTGGATGGCGGGCATCGCGATCGTCGCGATCCTCGCGCTCATGGTGCTGACCAGCTTCGCCATCATCGCCTATTTCTACCGGTCGAGCGTCGACAACCGCTGGTGGCACACGCGCGTCGCCCCGATTCTGGGGAGCCTTGGCCTCATCGCGATCACCGTTCTCGTCATTGAGAACTTCGACACACTGATGGGCGGCTCCTGGACGGTCGGGATCACCTTCCTCGCCGCCGCGGCGTTCGTCTTCGTCGGCGGAATCGTCGCGGGCCGCATCGTGCATGTCCGGCGCGCCAGAGCCATTCACGCACAGCCGTCAGAAGACGTCGTCACTGACCAGACCAACCTGCCCGCATAGGCGAAAGGCATTCGCATGAAGGATGACTCGTTCCTGTTGAAACGACGGTTCGACGTGCTTGGCCGCAACACCCCACTCTTCTACGACGAACCAGTGCACCTCGTGAAGGGTGAGGGTGTGTGGGTCGAGGACGCTGCGGGACGCCGCTACCTTGACGCCTACAACAACGTGCCGCACGTCGGCCACTGCCATCCCCACGTCGTCGGAGCGATTGCCCGACAGTCGGCCGCTCTCAACCTGCACAGCCGCTACCTGCACGAAACAGTCGTCGAGTACGCGGAGCGGCTCACCGCCACGTTCGCCGGACCGCTGGACACCGCGATGTTCACGTGCTCGGGCACCGAAGCCAACGAACTCGCACTGCGAATGGCACGTTTCGCCACAGGCCACGACGGCGTCATCGTCAGCGACTTCAGCTACCACGGCAACTCCGCCACCCTGGCCTCATTGACCACAGCGTTCCCCGTGGCAGAGGCATTTCCGCAATGGGCCCGAACGGTCGTCGTGCCGGATCCGAGGCGCGATCGACACGGTCAGTCCGATCGTGAACTCGCCGCGCGCTACGCCGCCCAGGTGGCAGACGCCGTGCGGTCGCTGCAGTCCGAAGGTTACGGCGTCGCCGCCATCCTGATCGACAGCTTCTTCGCCAACGAGGGACTGCCCGACCCCGTGGACGGCTACGTCACCGCCGCGGTGGACACCGTGCGGGCGGCCGGCGGCTTGTTCATCTGCGATGAGGTGCAGGCCGGCTTCGGACGAACCGGCGACGCGATGTGGGGTCACCAGCTCAGCCGTGTCGCACCCGACATCGTGACACTCGGCAAGCCGATGGGTAACGGGTATCCGCTCGCCGGAGCCATCTCGTCGAACGATCTCATGTCGAGCTTCCAGTCCGCCTCGACCTATTTCAACACCTTCGGTGGCAATCCGGTTGCGGCAGCAGCTGGTATGGCGGTGCTGGACGTGCTGGAACGCCAGCAGCTGCGCGAGAACGCGCGCACCGTCGGTCAGCACGTCCGCTCGGGCTTGCATCGGCTCCAAGACAAGTATCCCGTCATCGGTGGCGTCCGCGGACGCGGACTGTTCTTCGGAATCGAACTGGTGGACGAGAACGGCTCGCCCGCGCCAGACGTCACCAAGCGGCTGGTCAACATGATGCGCGACCGCGGCGTGTTGCTGAGTCGAATCGGCCGCCACGACAACGTCCTGAAGATGCGACCGCCCCTGGTATTCGACGTTCAGAACGCCGACTTCCTGCTGTCGGTGCTCGACGACGCGTTGGGCGCATCGTGAACGTCACGGGCGACTTCTATGCCTTGCCCGATGACGAACAGGTCGCGCGGCTCACGCTGCTCGTCCAGGCCGCGGCCATTGCATGGGATGGTGGCTTCGACGACGTCGAACTGGTGAAATATCGTGAAAACGCCGTCTTTTCGGCTGTTCGGCCGGACGGGACGCGGGTGGCGGTGCGTGTTCACCGCCACGGCTACCACTCCGACGCGGCGCTACGGTCCGAGCTGCACTGGATGCATCAGATCGGGACCAGCGGTGTCGTTCGGGTTCCGAAGGTGATACCGACCTCCGGTGGCGATCTGGTCGCCCTCGTCACCCACGACGCCGTTCCGGAATGTCGTCGGGTGTCGATCCTGGGCTGGCTCCAAGGCGCCCCCGTGGGCACTTCGGAAACGGGTACCGAAGCGACGGGCGAGACGGCCCGTCGGGTGTATTTCGACGCCGGAGTACTCGCCGCCCATCTGCACCAGGTATCCGCAGCGATGCCGCTGTGCGACGGGTTCACCCGCCACGCATGGGACGAGGACGGCCTGGTGGGCGCCGACCCACTCTGGGGGCGTTTCTGGAACAACGCCGACCTGAGCGACTCCGCTCGCACGCTGCTCTCGCAAGCCCGCGCGGCCAGCCTCGAGGACCTGCGACGATTCGGCAAGGCCGACGACAAGTACGGCCTCATCCACGCCGACTTCGTGCCGGAGAACCTGCTGCACGACGGCAAGGCGCTGCGCCTGATCGACTTCGACGACGCCGGCTATGGGTGGTACATGTTCGAACTGGCCACCGCGCTGTACTTCAACATCGGTGACCCGCAGTATTCCGCGATCGAGGAGTCGCTGATCGCGGGATACCGCAGCGTCCGATCCCTGCCCGTCGACCACGTGGCTTTGCTGCCGATGTTCCTCTTCCTGCGCGGCACCACGTATCTCGGCTGGATCGGCTCACGGCCGGAGACCGAGACCGCGAAGTCACTGGGTCCGATGCTGACCGAGCGCGCGTGCGCGATGGCCACCGCCTACTTGGAAAGCAGAAAGGTAACCGCAGTTCACTAGCCAAGTGTTGATACGACCACGGCCCGGACTACAGGAGTCCGGGCCGTGGTCGCATTCCGGTGAGTCGCGAAACCTTCAGGCGTGATCGATGTCTGACGGGTGCACGGCCAATGGCGTGACCTCGATGTCCATGTACGCGAACAGCGGTAGCCCACTGAGAATACGGTGCAGCTCGTCGTTCGACTCGACGTCGAAGATCGAGTAGTTCGCGTATTCGCCGACCACCCGCCAGATGTGGGGCCACTTGCCCGCACGCTGCAACTCCTGCGAGTAAGCCTTCTCCCGACCGACGATGTCGTCGCGCTCCTGGGGGTCGAGATCGACGGGCAAATGAACGTCCATCCGTACGTGGTAAAGCATCAGGCGGACACCGGATCCAGCACGAAACCGTAGACGATCTCGTCGGTTCCGTCGGATAACGCCGTCGGCTCGAGCATGAGCTCGGGCTTCACCGCGGTCGCGATGTCGTCGTCGTTGTGGGGATCGCCGGGGAAGTAGAGCTGCGCAGTGAGTAGTTCGTGACCTGGAGCCGACACCTTCACGTGCAGATGCGCAGGACGCCAGGCGTGCCACCCGGCGGCGCTGATCAGCTTGCCGCACGATCCGTCGGTCGGGATCTGGTAGGGCGCGGGCCGGATGGTCGTGATCACGAATTCACCGTCGGGTCCGGTGGTGAACGAACCGCGCAGGTTCCACTCGGGCAGGCCGGGTGCGAACTGCGAGTAGAAGCCGTCGGCGTCGGCGTGCCACAGTTCGACCTTGCCGGCCAGCGGCGAGCCATCCGTCGAGGTGATCTTCCCGCGCCACACCAGTGGGGTGCCTGCTTCGCCGTCGCGCATCGGGATGGTGCCCGTGGCACCGCATTCGGGGGCGTCGGGCACGTAGTACGGGCCCTCGATGCTGCCCTTGTTGCCCACGCGGTGAGCGTTCGCGACGTCCTCCACGACGTGCTCGACCCAGACGTCGAGGAACAGTGGCCATTCGCCGTCCTGCCCGACGTTGATCATCCACGCCTTGAGCGCGTTGTACTCGTCGTAGCTGACTTCGTGTTTGCGGATCGTCTCGTGCACGGCCTCGAGAATCTCGCGCGCCAGCATGTCGACGCGCGCGGGAGGCGTGTCCTTGACCGCGTCGAAGGGGGACTTGTCCGCGTGGAAGCGTTCGGTGGCCGAGGCGCCGGATGCTGCGGCGCTGGCGTGTTCGGTAGTGGTCATGACGGGATGATCCTTCTTCGTTGGCTGAATGACATTGAGGCTGTTCAGTTGTCGGTGCGGTAGCGCGAGAGTTTGTCGGGGTCCACCTCGACGCCGAGCCCGTGGCCGGTGGGTACGTGCAGGACTCCGTCGCTGATTCGAAGGTTTTCGGTCAACAGGTCGTCGGACATGTCGAGGAAGTTCGACAGTTCACCCGCGTGCCGACTGGTGGACGCGTGCGCGGCGCCGAACGTCACGGCGCACGCGGTGCCGAGCTGGCCGTCGATCTGATTGCCGATCACGGTCTCCACTCCGAGACCCTCGGCCAGATGCTTGATGCGCTGAGATCCGCTGAAGCCGGTCCTGGCGGTCTTGATGCTGACGGCGGTCGCGGCGCCGGCGAGGATCTCGCGGGTGACGTCGGCGGCCGTGGGCACGGATTCGTCGGCGATGAACGGCACGTCGAGCTTCTCCACCAGCCAGCGCCTGCCCAGGACGTCGTCGGCGGGACAGAGTTCCTCGGCGAAGAGCAGGTTCAGGTCGGCCATGTCGTTCATGGCCCGCAACGACTCCGCGGCCGTCCAGCCGCGGTTGCCGTCGACGTAGAGGTCGATCTCGTTGCCGAAGCGTTCCCGAAGCGCGCGCACGACCGCGGTGTCCAGTGCGACCGGTCGCCTGCCGACCTTCACCTTGAAGGTGCGGATGCCGTAGGTGTCGCGCATCTTCTCCGCTTCGGCGACCATGGCGGCCGGATCGGCGAAACCCAGCATGTGCGACACCCGCAGGCGGTCGGTGAAGGCGCCGAGCAGTTCGGTGACCGGAAGGCCGATGGTGCGTCCGAGCGCATCCCAGATCGCCATGTCGACGGCGGCTTTGGCCGTCGGATTGCCCACGGTGCGCGCCAGCCGGTCGGCGATCACCTCGCGCTCGGTCAGTGCACATCCGATGACCTGCGGCGCGAAGATCTCCTTGATCACCGCGACGATCCCGGCTTGCGTCTCCCCGTAGGTGAACGGCCGCGGCGGCGCCTCGGCGGCGCCCACCACTCCGTCGTCGGTGCGGACGCGAACCAG
This sequence comes from Mycobacterium sp. DHQP2018-32-09, assembly GCF_058148405.1. Classification (NCBI taxonomy): domain Bacteria; kingdom Bacillati; phylum Actinomycetota; class Actinomycetes; order Mycobacteriales; family Mycobacteriaceae; genus Mycobacterium; species Mycobacterium sp. DHQP2018-32-09. Next base: position 19,550 of record NZ_JBYVYK010000025.1, read on the forward strand.
GACGTGACTGGCGACGTGAACCTCGCCGGACGCGAACTTGAGCGGCTTCACGTACGGGATGGCGAACGGAATCGCCTCGACGTCGGTGATCTTCACCGCTGAGCCCTCATTTCGCGCTTGTTACAAGATCGGCTCCGCGCTGCGCGGCCGAGCTTGTGCATCTACGTTCGTTGAACCATGCCTGTCCACCGTATAAACGTCGCGCATTGCCGTGAAGACCATCGCCGGTACGGGAACCTTTAGCACCTGACACCTTGAACCACGAGGGTGACAGAGCCCACACTCACCGCACGGCTCCGCGTTTCAGCCCACACATGTAGAGACAAGCCAGCCCTGAAGGAACACTCATGAGCGAGACCATTCCCGCCGTTACTTCGCCGCGGCGCGGCGAGCTAACCCAGGGCGAACTCGGCACCACCGACCTGTTGGCGCAATCGCTGGCAGTCGGACCGATCACGTCGGCGGCGCTCCTGGGCGGCGTCGTCGCCGTCAAGGGCGGCAGCGCCGGACCGCTGTACCTCCTGATCGTGGTGGTCGGCATTCTCGGGCTCGGCGCGATCCTGGTGATGTTCGCGCGCCGCTACACCCACGCCGGCGTGATGTACGAATACGTCGGCAGGACACTCGGACCCACCGCCGGCATCTCGACCGCGGGGTTCTACTACCTCGCGTACATCATTCTCGGCGGACCGACGATGCTGATCGGTGCCGGTGTCCTCGGCTCGGACCTGTGCAGCTCCTATCTCCATGTGAACGTGCCGTTCTGGCTGATCGCGCTCGGCATCCTGATCGTCGTCGCGGCGATCAACCTGCGCGGTGTGCAGCTGTCGGTCCGTGCGCAGCTGATCATCTTCGTCCTGTCGGTGGTGCCCTATCTCGCGACGGCGATCGTCGTCATTGCCAAGGGCGGCGTTGCGGGCAACACCACCCAGGTGTTCGATCCGTCGGCTCCCACCGCCGGCGCATTCCTGCCGACGTTCATGTTCTGCGCCCTGCTGTTCGTCGGCGTCGAGTCGTCGGCCTCTCTCGGCGAGGAAGCGCGCGAACCCTCCAAATCGGTGCCGCGCGCCATCATCCTGACCATTCTCATCGTCGCCGGGTTCTGCTTCCTGACCCAGTACGCCGGCACCATCGGCTTCGGACTCGACCACGTGGCCGACACCTGGGCCTCCGATCCGCTGGGACTGTCGACGCTGGGCAGCCTCTACGTCGGATCGTGGATCTCGCCGCTGCTTCAGCTGGGCCTGGTACTCGACATGGTCGCCGTGGCGATCGGCTTCATGGCGGCGTCCACCCGCGGAATGTTCGCCCTCTCACGCGGCGGCCTGCTGCCCAAGCCCCTCGGCGCCACCAGCAAGTGGAAGACACCGCACGTCGGCATCGCCGTCTTCTCCGCGCTCACCGTCCTACTGATCCTCCCCATCGTGATCCTCACTGCCACGACGGGAATGGACCCCTACGTCGGGTTCGCGATCGGCGCGACGTTCGGTGGCCTGCTCGTGATGGTCGCCTACCTGGTCCTGATCCTGGCCGCGGGCAAGCTCCTGGTCGCCGGCAAGTGGGGCCCGGCGGGCTGGATCGCCGTCGTCCTCGCCCTCGTCACCGTCGGCGCCGGCATCATCGGCTCGCTCTACCCGCTGCCCGAAGATCAGTCCCGCTACGGCATCTTCGCCGCCCTGGCACTCTTGGCAGTGGGCCTCGCCTGGGGGTGCTACCACGGCCTGGTGCGCAAGCACCGCCTGCCGGAACTGCACGCCCACACGGCAACTCTGGAAGGCGAGCCGTCCCTGTCCAGCCACCTGTTGTGACCACGAAAGGCAACCCCACCGTGAACGACGAGATGACACTGTTCAACCTGCGGGTCGAAGTCTGCGAGATCAAGGGCCGATCGGTCTGCGGGATGAAGGTCGGCGACTTCTTCGAGGTGCGCAACAGCGACCAGCTCACCCTGCCCGATGGACAACCGTTCTGCTACTGGGCCATTCAGTCGGTCCTGCCCCTGCTACCCGCCAAGATGCGCCAACTGCCCGCCGGCGACTGGCTCGAACAGGACTCGATCGCGTGCTGCCCGGACCCCGAGGAAGGCCTGTCGATGAAGATCACCCGGACCGGCACGGTCACCTTGAAGACCTCGGACCTCACGTGAGACGCGCCGTCCAGTTCGGCGTCGGGTTCGGCGGGACCCTGTCACCCGCCGAGTATCCGACGCTGGCCGCCCGCCTGGAGGACCTTGGCTTCGACGTCGCGACGGTCTTCGGCGACCTCATGATGCAACCGCCCGCAATGGTGCTCGCGTCCATGGCGGAGGCGACCAATCGGATTCAACTGGGTGTGGGCTGCTACACCCCCTGGACGCTGCACCCCGTCGAAATCGCCGGCCAGTTGGCTTATCTCGACCACCTTTCGCACGGACGCGCGTTCATGGGCATCGTCCGCGGAGCCTGGCTGGACCAGCTCAAGCTGAACACCGGTCGATCCCTGTCGGCGGTGACCGACACGGTCACGATCGTCCGCCAATTGCTGTCCGGGTCCGAGGCGGGCCACCAAGGCCGGGTGTACAGCGTTGCCCCAGGTACCAAGCCGTTCTATCCCGTGCTTCGGCATGCCATCCCGCTGATGGTCGGCACGTGGAGCCCGCGACTCGCCGAATACGCCGGACAGCATGCCGATCAGGTGCAGGTCGGGGGCTGCGCGAACGCCGCCATGGTGCCGTTGGTGCAGGAATTCGTAGCGGCCGGCGAGCAGGCGGCGGGCCGCACCCGCGGCACCGTCGACGTCGTCCTCACCGCGGTCACCGTGGTCGACGAGGACGGCGACGCCGCACGCGCCCGCGCCCGCACTGAGGTCGCATTGCCCTTCCAGGTGATCGCCGGCCTCGATCGGACGCTCGACGTCGACCCGGAATTGCTCAGCCGCATGGACGTCCTCCTGCGCTCGCACCGCTACGAAGAGGCCGGCCGGTTGATACCCGACGACCTGCTCGACAAGTTCACCTTCACCGGCACGCCGGAGGAGGTCGCCGAACACGCCGCGGCGGTGTACGACGCCGGGGCCTCGCGCATCGAGTTCGACTCCCCCTTCGGCCTCACCGCCGCCGGGGGCGTCGAAATACTCGGCAAGCGGGTACTGCCCATCCTGCGCAGCGCCGGCTATCGCTCCGAGGCGCTCGTCGGTGCCTGACCACGAAATCGGCATCGGGCTCGCCGGATCACTGCTGCCGCAGGACTATCGGACGATCGCCCAGCGCGCCGAAGCCGCCGGATTCGACGCCATCACGGTCTTCGGTGACCTGATGTTCAGTCCGCCCGCACTCGTGCTGCACACCATGGCGGCCGTAACGCATTCGGTGCGCCTCGGTGTCGCCGCGTACACGCCGTGGACGCAGCACCCCGTGGAGATCGCCGGTCAGATCGCCTACCTGGATCTCCTGTCGCAGGGCCGCGCGTTCTACGGCGTGGTTCGCGGCGCGTGGATGGATCAGCTCTCGTTCGATCAGTCGAACGCGTTGGCCGCAGTCGAGGACACAGTGGCCATCGTCACCGCCTTGATGGCAGGCGATCTCAGTGGGCACGACGGCAAGGTCTACCGGATGCAACCGAATACGCGTCTGCACTTTGCGCCGTATCGATCCCGCGTGCCGCTGCTCATCGGCTCGTGGAGTCCTCGACTGGCGCGCATCGCCGGTCGTCTGGCCGACGAGTTCCAGGCCGGCGGCTGTGCGAATCCGGCGATGGTCCGCGTGCTGGCCGAGATGGCCGGGGTCGACGGCGGCCGGCCGGGGGTGTGTCTCAACGCGGTGGCCGTGGTCGACGAGGACCGCACAGCAGCCCGTGCGGCGGCACGCACCGCGGTGGCACCCTACTTCGACGTGATCGCTCGTTTCGACCGCACGATCTCGGTGGACCCCGAGGTCCTGGACCGCGTCGCGACACTCTGCAGCGCAGGTGATTTCGAGCAGGCGGGGCGTCTCATTCCCGACGACCTGCTGGGTCTGTTCGCCTTCGCCGGGACCCCCGAGGACGTCGCCCGCCACGCCGCGTCGATCCTGGACGCGGGAGCGCGCAGAGTCGAATTCGACACCCCGTTTGGCCTGACCCCGGACCGCGGCATCGCGCTGCTCTGCGACGAGGTCATCGGCCGGGTGCGCGCCCAGTTCTGACCGGCGCTACACCGCGGGTGGCGGGCCGTCCAGCAGGGCGGAATCCTCGATGAGCGAGGTCCACCAGTTCGCGGGAAGGTCGGCGACGAAGAGGTTCTCGGTGCGATACCGTGCAATGCGCCAGCCGTCGGCGGTCGCGGCGAACGTGACATGCAGCCGGCTGGAACGCAGCACCGAGCGACCGTCGTCGTGGACCCACGGTTGAAACTGGACCCAGGTGCCCTCGGCGCCGTCCGCCTCGGCAACCAAGCTCTCCGTGCACAGGTAGTGCGTGTTGAAGGTCGGCTTCGGCGTCTCGGAGAAGAACGTCGCCATGTGGTCGCCAATGGCCCGCGGTCCGACCTTGCGGCCAAATTGGGCACCGTGTGCGCCGCCGACGCCCTCCCACACCCCGTCGTCGGTGAACAGAGCGCCGATCGCCATGGCGCGCTCCCCCTCTGACATGCCCGGCGCGGGAAGTGGTGCATCGCAAAGGAACATGTACCGGCCCAGGAGTCGGCGGACGGCCGACTCGGCCTCCAGCACACGCACCCTGGCGGTCAGTTCCGCCACCGCGGACTCGACGTCGGTCACCCCGCCACCACCTCTCGTTCGAGGGCGGCAACGACGTCGCGCGCGTCTCTCAACCACTGTTTGATCGTGGCGCCCGTCGCCCGTTGCGGAAGGTGGGCCAGTCGCACGGTGAGCGTGTAGTTCCCGCTGCGGTCCCGCGCGGGCAGCACGAGTGATCCGACGTCGTAGACCTGCTCGTCGCCGATCACACACGTGCGGTAGTCGATGCGGCTCTGCCGGATGGACTCGCGCAGCTGACGCTCCTGCGCCGGGGTCATGCGACCGGACTCGAACGTTCGTGAGGCCTGCCGCATGTCCTCGTACGCCGCCTGACCGTCGGACGGCAGGAAGGCGGCCAGGTACCCGTGCTCTCGCACGAACTTCAGCCGATCCAGGAAGACGAGGCGCTGCTCCTCACTGCAGTCGTGCAATTTCGCGAGCCAGCGGTCCTGCTCGTCGGGGGACTGATCGAAGACGTAGGTGTCACCGATCGGCGGCACGATCGGAACCCGCTGCGCCAGGCTGTTCTCCCGGTTCAGGCCGGGCGCGGTTGCCGACAGGACCACGGCCATCTCGTCGGGACTGATGGCCGTGAGAACCGACGCTTCGCAACCAATTCCGGTCGCCAGACGCTCGACGTCGGCACGCGCCGCATGCGCCGTGTGGATCGCGGGCAGGATTTCGTGATCCATCCGCGCCAGCAGTGAGGTGCAGACGAAGCTTCCATAGCCGCCCTGGAAGAAGATCAGCGGCGAGACCGGATTGGTCACGGCCAGGTCGGTCACCTCGCACAGTGCGATCCAGTGATCACCGGCCTCCACGGTGCGGTAGGGCCGGGTGTCGATCCAGGCGACCGAGTCGGCGAGCACTGGGTCGCCCGACGGCGAAGGAAACCAGTCGATGCCGTCGAACTTGTTCTCCCACCGCTGCGCGATGATCATCACCGCGTTCTCCTGCTCACCGCCAACGATGTTGATGCACAACGTCTCACATTCGCGTAAGCGGTCGAACGTCCTCGATGTCTTCATCGGCATGAACGAGACCAGGGGCGGGTCCAGCGACACCGAGCTGAAGGTGCCGACCACCAGGGCGAGCAGCTCACCGTCGGCGGCGCGTCCCGTCACCACCGCGACACCGGTCGGATAGTGACCGGTCACCTCGCGGAAGAGCTTCTGATCGACATTCGTCGTCGCGGCTTCGGACATTCGCGGACTCCTGCTCCATAGATGGGGAGTTGTTGGGCCTCCGCCAAGCTATTTCGCCGATGCCTACGCCGGTAGCAGGGAAATCTTTACTGTTCTCACCCGACCGTGACCGCCACACTGGACGAGTCGAAGTCGAAGGAGTCAACGGGTGCACACTCACCGGTGGAACCAGTCCATCGCAGATCAGCTCGCCGATGCGTCGTCCCGCCGGGTGTCGGCGACCGAACTGGCCCATGGCACGCGCCGTCGGATCGAGGCACGCGAGGATGAACTGAGAGCCTGGGTGACGTTCAGTATGGACCTCGACGAGCAGGCGGCCGCAGTGGACGGCAACGCCGCAGCACTGCCCCTGCGCGGCCTCTCGGTGGGCGTCAAGGATCTGATCGACGTCGCGGGACTGCCCACGCGGGCCGGCTCTTCGGTGACTCCCGCAGGTCCCGTCGACGACGACGCCGAATGTGTACGGCGGCTCCGGTCCCTGGGCGCCGTCATCCAGGGCAAGACCGTCACCACCGAATTCGGTTACTTCGCTCCGGGCCCGACCCGCAATCCACACGGCGGCCAACACACCCCCGGAGGTTCGTCGAGCGGATCAGCCGCCGCCGTCGGCGCCGGAGTCCTACCGTTGGCGCTCGGCACCCAGACCGCGGGGTCACTCACCCGACCGGCGTCCTTCTGCGGTGCCGCGGGGATGGTCCTCGCGCACGGCACCACCGGCATGGCGGGCATCGTGGGCCTCAGCCACTCCTTGGACACCCTCGGCCTGCTCACACGTTCGGTCGCCGACATGCGCACCGTCTACTCCGCGTTCACCGGCACCACCGACACCGTCGCAAGGGGAACCGCACGACCGACCGTGCACGTCTGGCACGGCAGCGCACTCGATGACACGGCAGCGTCGATGAATCACCTGCTGAGCAGGCTCCCCGAACTCGCCGCCGCCCTCGACGTCGAGAGCCGACCCCTGCAGTGGGACGATCACGTGCGCACCCTGGCAATCGACCACGCCACCGTGATGGGCTACGAGGCCGCCGCCACGCGGGCCGACGAACTGCGCCGATCAGCAGATCAGCTCAGCACCCCGTTGCGGCAGTTGCTCGAAAGCGGTGCCCAGGTCTCCTCTGCCGACGTCCACGCCGCACTCGCGCGCCGCGACCGTTCGCGCGACCTACTCAACGCCGCACTGGGCGACGGCGGCCTCATCATCGGCCCCGCCGCTCTCGGCCCGGCACCGGCCGGCCTGACCGCGACCGGTTCGCCGATCCTCAGCCGTCCCTGGCAGCTGCTCGGCCTACCGGTCGTCGTGGTCCCAGGAGCGGTCACCGAGTCGGGTCTCCCCCTCGGCCTGCAGATCGTGGGGTTGCCCGGCCGCGAGTACGACATGCTCGACCTGGGTGAACGCCTGGAAGGCGCACTGCGATCAGACCAGTCGCTCGGCCTCTCCTCTGGGGAGTTGATCTCGTGACCACACCGCACCCGACCCCGCCGCGCCCGGTCAACCACCACCGGCTGTTCCTCACCTGCTACGAGGACACATTCAACTACGGCTGGCACCACGTCGACCTGTTCGTTCACGACGAGCTGGGACGCGAGGTGAACTGGGTGCACTGGGCCGTAGAAGCCGACGGGCCCGAGGCCGCCGACGCGTCGATCCGCCGGGAGGAACCCTGGCTGCTGCGCACCACGCCGTGGCAACACCACGTCAGCGCCGTCGGCGCGAACTACTGGACCGCGGACGCGGCGTGGGACGACACCGTCGAGGAATGATTCGGCTGGGTCGGCGCAGGTAGGCCCTTGGGATGCGAGTCATAATCGTGCAATCATGAACGAGCCGAAGTCCGTCACCGTCGTGTACGTCGTGGACGACGATCCCGAGTTGTGCGAATCGGTGGACTGGTTGCTGGAGAGTATCGGCATCAAACCGGTGATCTGTCACAGCGCCGATGAGTTCCTGGCCGTGTACGACGGCAAGCACCCCGCGTGCATCGTGCTCGACGTGCGCATGCCGCACATGAGCGGAACGCGACTGCAGGAGAAGCTCAACGAATTCGCCTCGCACGTCGCGATCATCTTCGTCTCCGCGCACGGCGACATCCGGATGTCGGTGTCGACCCTTCAGGCCGGTGCACTGGACTTCCTCGAGAAACCCTACGAGCCGCAGCGTCTGCTGGACGCGGTGCAGGCCGGAGTGCAGGAGGCGAGAACGCGCTTCCACCAGTCCGACGCCCGTGGGGCGGTGCAGGGCAAGGTCGACTCGCTCACCCCTCGCGAGCGGGAGATCCTCGCTCTCGTCGTCGAAGGGCTTCCCAGTCAGAACATCGCCCGTCGGCTCGGGATGAGCGTCAAGACCGTCGACGTGCATCGGACTCGCATCAAGAGCAAGACCGACGCCGACAGCATCAGCACGCTCGTCCGCGACATCCTCCGCTATGGCGTCGAGGTTCCGCTCGAACAGTGACGCGTCAGTAGTAGTCCAGGACGAGACGGTCTCCGCGGGTGCGCGAGACGCACACCGCCATCACCTCGCCCCCGGCGCGTTCGGCCGCGGTCAGCACGTTGTCGCGGTGCTCGGGTTCACCGGACAGCACCTGCATGATGCACGTCCCGCAGATCCCCTCTTGGCACGACGTGTCGACGTCGCACCCGTTCTCCTCGAGCACCTCGACGATGCTGCGGTCGGCGGGTACGTGATAGGTCTGGCCCTCCAGTTCGACGTCGAACGCGGCGTTTCCGTCGGCACCCGGCTGCTCGGTGGCGTGAAAGTGCTCGTAGTGCACGTGGTCGGCGGACACGTGGCGACCCGCGAGATCGACGACCTTGCTCATGAAACCCTCTGGCCCACAGACGTAGACGTGCGTACCCGCCGTGGCCTTGCCGAGTGCGGCACCCAGCACCTGCTCTTGGCTGTCGCGGCCGAGGCCGACATGGGCGTGCAGCTTGTCCGGGCACCGCTCCCGCAGCAGCGGCAGGAACGCCGCGTCCTCCTCGGTGCGTGCGAAGTAGTGCAGTTCGAAGCTGATCCCGTGCACGTCCATGTACCGGCCCATGCTGAGCATCGGGGTGATACCGATGCCCGCGGCCACCAGGACGTGGTGCGCCGCGTCGTCGGCGATCATGAGCAGGTTGCGCGGCTCGCTGATCTTGAGGGTGTCACCGACGGCGAGCTCGTGCAGCGCCGTGGACCCGCCGCGGGAATTCTCCTCACGCTTCACGGCGACGACGTAGGAGTCCTCGGCGTCCGGTCGGCTGCACAGCGAGTACTGCCGGGTGACCGAGGTGGGCCCGACGACGTCGATGTGCGCGCCGGGGAGATAGCTGCCCAGCGGGGTGCCGTCGGCACGCGACAGCACGAAGGACTTGACGGTCGGCGTTTCCTGCACGATGTCGGTGACGATGACGTCGATCAGTGCCACGGTCTCACTCCCTTCCGGATCATGGTGCTGGATAGTCGGTCCGAGCAGTCAGCGGACGTACAGCCCGCCGTTGACGTCCCAGCATGCGCCGGTGACGAAATAGGCGTCGTCGGCCGCGAGCAGCGCGACCATGTCGGCGACGAACGAGGCGCTGCCCATGCGGCCCACGGGAATGCCCGCTATCACGGCGTCCAGTTTGGCGGGCGGCACCGTGGCTCGGACGACGGGAAGATCGTGCGGTCCGGGCGCGATGGCGTTCACGGTGACGCCCTTGGCTGCCAACTCACGGGCGAAGATCTTGGTGACCGTCAGGATCGCGCCCTTGGAGGCCGCATAGTGACCGCCGGTGGCGGTGCCGCCGTTCTGTCCCGCCAGGGACGCCATGTTGACGATCCTGCCGAAGCCCGCCTGCGCCATCGCCGCGCCGATCACCTGGCAGCCGAAGAAGGCGCTGTCGACGTTGGTCGTGAGCACCCGGTTGAACTCGTCGGCGGGCAGGGTCATCAGGTCGGCGGCCTTCGTGACGGCCGCGTTGTTCACCAGGATGGTGGGGGTTCCCCAATGCCGTTGGCACTCGGCCACACTCGCCTCGAAGTCGGCGCGATCGGACACGTCTAGCCGCACCGCCTTCGCGGTCGAACCGTCCGCGCTGAGTTCACCGGCGAGGGAACCCGCCGCGTCGACGTCGACGTCGGTGACCAGGACTCGGTGCCCGTCGCCGTGAAGACGTCGTGCGATGTGGGCCCCCATGCCGCCGGCGGCCCCCGTGACGACGGCGACGCCGCCGGTCACAGGAGGAAGCCCGAGGCGCTGACGGCGTCCTCGCTGTCGATCAGACGGACCACCTTGAGCGCGATCTTGTCGTCGCCGTCGGAGCCCAGGACGATCTGGTGGGTCAACTCGGCGCCAATCGTCGAGAACCTGTCCCGCTTGAACGCGTTGAGGATCTGCGCGGAGCGCACGGTCACCGTTTCGTCGCCGACGTGATCGACGGTGAAACGTGAGACGATGCGCACCGTGCGCGCGGCGGCCACGGCCGAGGGCGAGTAGCCCTGCAGCAGCCGTTCTACCCGCAGGCGGCGCATCCGGCGGTCGTCGTAGACCATGTTGAGCGACGCCTCGAAGTCCTCGGTGTCCGGGTCGATGGGGATGACGTAGTGGGCGTCGTCGGTGTACATCGACTCCCACGCCTTGTAGTCCTTCGCGTCCAGCAGCGTGGCTTCCGTCCAGATCAGCTGGATGGCGCGCAGCACCGTCGGATCGGCGAATGTCAGCAGCTCAGTCATCGGTCATCATCTTCTTCCACATCGCGTAGGACTCGCGCATACCGGTTTCGTCGGTGACGTGCGAGGTGGGCCAGCCCTCTTCGGTGAGGCGCTCACGGTTCTCGCCGCGGTTGACCAGGATCGGCATGGTCGGATCCCCGCCCGCGCCGATCTGGACGCGATCCCAGCCCTCGGCGTCGTCGGGGCTACCGAAGCCGAACGGGCCTTGGAAGTGCTCGTGGATGCGCAACCGCTCGCGGTTGACGTTCTCCGGCCCGCCCTCCATGCCCAGGGCCATGTGCCACACCTCGGTCTCGTCGACGCTGATCGGAACCAGCACGCGGAAGAACGACGACGACATGGCGACATTGGGGAACATGTTGAGGTTGAAGCCGCACCCGTGCATCGATCGCATGTAACGGCGGATCCGCTCCGGGCTCTCCCCCGCTTCGCGGAGTTCGTCGACGAGGTGCTGGAACCGCGGCTGGATCTCTTCGTCACCGTGGTCGACGTCGAGGTCGGCGTGGGCGGCCGCCATGATCGCGACGCTGTGCCCGTTGCCGAGTGCGTGCGTGACAGCCTCCGGGTCGTCCATGAACGACATCATGTTGGCGGTTTCGGCGTCCACCGAGGCCATCCACGACTTGTGCACCATCGGGAAGTGGTAACCGTCGGTGGTGTTCTCCAGCTGGATCTTCCAGTTGCCCCGGAACCGGAATTTGTGCGCTCCGAGCACCTTGGTCGGAAAACCGTTGCTCTGCTTGAAGAAGCGCTCCATCCACACCTTGGCGTCGCCGAGGAAGTCCTCGAGCGGTTCGGCGTCGGCGTTGAACGTCGCGAAGATCATGCCCAGGTAGTGCTCCGTGCGCAGCGTCTGCAGAGGGTAGTCCGCCTTGTCGATCACGCCTTCGTAGCCGTCGGGGTATGGGATGCCGCGCAAGCGTCCGTCGAGGGCGTACGACCAGTTGTGGTACGGGCAGGTGAAGCCGTTGGCCTTGCCCTTGCGCTGATCGCACACCGTCGCGCCGCGGTGCCGGCAGCGGTTGAGAAGGGTGTTGAAGTTGCCCTTGCGATCGCGCGTGACGATCACCGCCTGGTCACCGACCTGGGTCGTCTTGAACGAGCCCGACTCCGGAATCTCGCTCTCGTGGGCCACCCAGACCCACGTGCGGTAGAAGATCTTCTTCATCTCTTCGTCGAAGATGGCGGGGTCGGTGTACAGCTGGCCGGCAACGCGGTCGGTGCTCGCCAGCTCCGAGAATCGCGGTGCGGTTCGGCGCTCTACGGTGGTCATGTGTCAGCTCCCCTGGATCTGGACGTCGTCGCGGATAACGAGTTCCCGGCCCATCCGCGCTTCGATCTTGAAGTACTTCCACAGTGCGTATTCGCCGATCATGATGGTGCGCAACAGATTGCAGACCGCCTTGACGGTGGGCTGGTCGCGCACGTCGGCCAACACGTAGCACGTCCACGGCCAGCTGTCGGACGGCCCCACCATGTGCGAGTCGTCGTCGAAGGTGCCGATGACGTCGACGCCGTCCGTGTTCTTCAGCGTCGCCAGCATCGACGAGATGGCCTCCCAGACGGGCCCGATGTCCGCTTTGGGAAGGTCGAAGAAATTTTGGTTGTTGCCGATACAGAACAGCGTGCGAAGCGATTCAGTGCTCACTTGCGGTCTCCTTCACGTGATGTGATCCGGGCTGAGATGCGGTAGGTCACGGAAAGCTCGGGATGCCGGCGTCGAGGCCGAGCATCACCGCACCCGCGGCCTCGTAGGTGTTGGTCTGCAGCATTGCGTGCTGAGCGGGCACGAGCGCGTCGCGCAGGTAGCGCTGCAGCGGGTGGGTCGCGTAAATGGCACCCGTGCCGGCGAGATCGAAGGCCTTCAAGACGACGGCGCGCCCGACGTGGGCGGCGTGGGTCGCGCCCAGTCGCAGCGCGGCCTTGTCCAGGTCGCCGATCCGGTCACCCCGCACGGCCTTGTCCCACACCTCGTCGGTGACTTCGTAGAAGAAGGCACGCGCGGAACGCAACTCGGCCTCGGCTTGGGCGAGTGTCGTCTTGTACGCCGGCCGATTGCCCTTCGCGGCACCGCCGGTGATCGAGGCGTTGGCCGAGCCGACGTCGACGGAGAAGTCCAGCGCTCCCCGAGCGGCCCCCAGCGCGACGACCGCGAGGACCTGCGCGGCGTAAGGCAGAGAGGGGTAGCGGGTCAACGGCTCGTCGACGCGCGGCTCACCGCCGCGGATGAAGGTCATCTCCTCGGGCACGAACAGCCCGTCGGCCCGGATGGCGTGCGAGCCGGTCGCCTTCATTCCGGCCACGTTCCAGTTCTCGACGATCTCGACGTCGGCGGGCGACACGATGGCAGTCAACGGCCGCCCGTTGGTCTCCGGGCCGCCGACCAGGCCGATTCCGAGGACATCGGCACCGCGGCAGCCGCTCGCGAACTGCCACGTGCCGGTGCACCGATAGCCGCCGTCGACCTTCTCCGCCTCCTGCATCGGGAAGAGCCCGCCTGCATAGGCGACATCAGGTCCCGCGGCGAAGATCTCGCGCTGCGACTCGACGGGTAGCGCGGCAAGGTACACCAGCGAGGATCCGAAGCTGGCCACCCAACCCGTAGCCGGATCGACCGCCGAGATGCGCTCGACCATCTTCATGAACGTCGACGGCGGCAGCGGCTCGCCTCCGAAGGCCGCCGGGGTGGAGGCCCGGTACATGCCTGCTTTCTTCAGCAGATCGATGAAGTCCGCGGGAACGAAACGCTGTTCGTTGAACTCGTCACGCCGATCGCGCAGGACCGCCAGCGCCTCGTCGAAAGCGCGCACTCGATCAGGGCCAGCTGGTTCCGCCGCCACCCTGCGGACTGTGCTCTCGATCAGCATGGCTGTCTCCGTTCATCATTGGACTGACGGAAACGACACTATGGGCGGCGACGCGCCGGGGGTATGCGGAGTTCCCTCCCGCGGGGTAAGGCATTCACCTATAGCCGAAGTGTCATCCGGGCGTCGACGGTGTCCGTGTCGAGTCGGAGGTGGTGACCATGTTCCCTGCCAGCAGCGATCTCGCGGACATCGTGGAGCAGGCGGCGACGGGCATCCTCGTCCACGACGCGGCCAGTAAGAACGTGCTGTGGGCCAATCCGGCGGTGTGCCGCATGTTCGGCTCGGTAGCCGAACTGCGCCCGGTCACGGCTCGTCACACGAGCTCACAGGAATGTCGGTACCGCCGTGAGTTGGGCAATTCCCGGTTGCAGTCTGCGGTCGTGACGGGACAGAGCCGGCGGCAGTGAAAGTACCGGTCGAGGAACGGTCGCGATTTCCTCACCGATGAGTGCGCGACACTCGTCCACGCACCGAACTCGCCACAGGGTACCTAGGTGCGAATCCTGCTGCCGTTGCCCGCTTCCGAGTAAGGGAATCTGTACGGGACGGTTGGCAAGATCCAGTGGAGACGCGACGAGCCCGTGGATAGGTTGGCTACACCGCCTCACTCGCGTTGGCGGTGCCACGGGGATCATTCGAGGGAGCGTTTCCATGACCGATCTGTCGCAGATCAACACCGAGTTGTACATCGGAGGTGCGTGGACGCCCGCCGCCGAAAGATACACGACCCATAACCCCGCCACGGGTGAGCCGCTTCCGGACCTCGCAGCGGCGTCCGCCGCCGACGTCGACGCGGCCGTGTCGGCTGCCGACGCGGCCTTCCGCGGAGAATGGGGTGCACTTGCCCCGTCCCGCAAGGGCCTGCTGCTACACGCGCTCGCAGGCCTCGTCGAACGGGACGCCGAGATCCTCGGTCGTCTCGAGTCCCTCGACATGGGCCGTCCCTACGGCATGAGCGTCCAGTTGATGATCCCCAACCTCGTTGCGACGCTGCGTTACTACGCGGGGTGGGCCGACAAGATCAACGGCGAGCAGATCGCCAATGACGGCTACATGGGCGCGCCCATCCCGACGCACGCCTACACGGTGCGCGCGCCCCTCGGCGTCGTCGGTGCCATCGTCCCCTGGAACGCACCCCTGATGATCCTGGGTTGGAAGCTCGCACCGGCGCTGGCCTGCGGCAACACCGTGGTGATCAAACCGGCCGAGGACGCGGCCCTTTCGATCCTGCACCTGGCCGCACTCGTCGAGGAGGCCGGCTTCCCGGCGGGCACCGTCAATGTGGTGACCGGCCTCGGCACCGTCACGGGTGAAGCCCTCGTCGCGCACCCCGGCGTGAAGAAGATCTCGTTCACCGGGTCCACCGAAGTGGGTCGCTCGATCCTGCGCAGCTCGGCTGCGACCTTCAAGCGGACCGCCCTCGAACTGGGCGGGAAGGCGCCCCAGATCGTCTTCCACGACGCCGATCTCGATGCCGCGCTGCAGGGTTGCGCGATGGGAATGTTCTTCAACCAGGGTGAGGTGTGTGCCGCGGGAACCCGCGTGCTCGCGCATCGCAAGGTCTACGACACCGTCCTCGAGGGCCTCAAGGCCGCAGCCGAGGCGCAGGTGATCGGAGATCCGTTCGACGCCGACACCACGATGGGACCGCTGGTGAACGCCAAGCAGCGCGACCGGGTCGTGCAGTACCTGGGCGTGGGCGCCGACGAGGGCGCGACCGTGGTGACCGGCGGTTTCGCCCCGGATCGCCCCGGGTACTTCGTGGAGCCCACCGTGTTCGCCGGCACCAACGACATGCGCGTGGCCCGCGAAGAGATCTTCGGTCCGGTCGGCATCGTGATCCCCTTCGACACCGATGACGAGGCACTGGCATTGGCCAACGACAACGCCTACGGCCTGTCGGCCACGGTCTGGACCCGCGACGTCGGGCGTGCGCACTCGATCGCGGGACGCATCGAGGCCGGAGCCATCGGCGTGAACGGCTGGTCGCCGTTGGCGCCGCAGCTGCCCTGGGGCGGAGTCAAGTCCAGCGGGATCGGCCGAGAACTGGGCTCCGAGGGCATCCACGCGTTCACCGAGACCAAGACCGTCACCATCGTTCTGTAGCCGCCTCCACACCGAACCAGCTAAAGGTTTCCCACCTAGCCCACATGCGATCGGCGTTGTAGTGTGCATCACAGGTTGTTCTACGAACGTAGATACAAAAGTCAACCCACTCACGACCGTCAGGTGAACGACATGACCGCCTCCCCCGCCTCCCCACGTCGCAAGGTGATCGTCATCGGCGGCGGTTTCGCCGGCTTGACCGCAGCCCGCGAACTCGAATCCGCCGGCGTCGACGTCACCGTCTACGAAGCCCGTGACCGCATCGGCGGCCGCGCCTGGACGCACGAGCGACTCGGCGGACACGCCCTGGAGATGGGCGCGACCTGGGTGCACTGGATGCAGCCGTTCGTGTGGACGGAGATCACACGTTACGGCCAGGAGATCTATCCCAGCCCGGACATCGAGAAGGCGTACTGGGTGAGCGGCGACACGGTCGTCGAGGGCACCGAACACGACCTGGACGTGGCGCTGACGCCGCTGCAGGACAGGATCTTCGAGGGCTCGCGAGACTTCTTCCCCTATCCGCACGACCCGATGTGGATCCTGCGCGACGAGGCGACGTCGACCGAGGTGAAGGAGAACTTCCTCAAGGCGGACACCGGTAGCGTGCTCGACTGCCTGCGCAACGGCGAGTTCAGTCAGGAGCAGATCGATCTCGCCGACAGCTACTGGTCGGCGGCGTACCAAGGACCCACCGCGAGCGCCTCACCGCTGATGGCGAAGCACTGGGCGTCGCTGAGCGACCACCGCAGTTCGCTCATGGACGAGCAGACGCTGCGCTTCAAGCTCGTCAAGGGGATGCGCGGGCTCTACACCGCCATGTCCGAGGACCTCCGCAATCCGGTGCAGCTCGACTCGCCGGTCAAGCACGTCTCCTACGACGCCGACGGTGCCCGGATCACGCTGGAGGACGGCACCGAGGACGCGGCCGACGCCGTCATCGTGACCGTGCCGATCGGCGCCCTGCGCCACGTCGAATTCTCCCCCGCCTTGCCCGAGAGCCAGCAGGACGTCATCCGTGAAGGTTCCAACTCGGTCGGATTCAAGATTTGGATCAAGGTCGAGGGCCATCACTCGGTCATCGCCGGAGCACCGGGGAGGCACCCCATCTCGCTGATGCGCAGCGAGAAGTTCCTTGACGACGAAGACGCCACCATCCTCGTCGGCTTCGGATCGAATCACGAGGCCATCGACCTCGAGGACGTCGAGTCAGCGCAACGGGCGATCGACGTGTGGCGTCCGGACCTCAAGGTCATCGACTGCGGCGGACACGACTGGGTCGCGGACAAGTGGTCGGGGCAGACCTGGGCTACGTTGAAGTCCGGCCAGTTCTTCCACGGTTGGAGCCTGTTCCAGGAGTCCGATACCCGTCTGCGGTTCGCGGGTGCGGATTACGCGAGCGGGTGGAACGGCGTGGTCGTCGACGGTGCCATCGAGATGGGCATCAAGGCGGCCCGCGGGTTGATCAACGACTTCCGGGCGGGTTGAGGCTACTTCACCAACGGCAGGGCGAACTCGAACACCGCTCCGCGCGGTGAATTCTCGCTGGCGGTGATCGTGCCGCCCTGCCTCGTGATGATCCGGTGGCTCAGGGCCAGGCCGATTCCGTGCCCGGTGGCCTTGTCGGTGAACGCCCCGTCGAAGACCCGCGCGTCGGGCATGTGCGCCAATCCCTTCCCGGTATCGGCCACCCGGAAGGCGCCCGCACCGTCGGCAAGGCGCGTACTGATCCACACGGGGTGTTCGCTGTCGGGCCAGTTCGCCATCTCGTCGATCGCGTTGAAACACAGATTGAGCACCACCTGACCGGTCAGCACCTTTTCACAGACGATGACGACCGGGTTCTCCGCATAGTCGTAGACCACCGACACACCCGACTCCTTCGCGCGAAGATCGATGAAATACGCACAGTCGGCGACGATCTCGTTGAGGTCGACGCGTTGCTCCGGATGCTCGAGCTGGGTGACGTAGTCGCGCAGCGCTCGCACGATCTGGTTGGCTCTGTCGAGTTGCTTGCGTGCGTTCACCAATCCCAACGACAGATCGTCACGGTCGGTGTTCGGCTGGCTGAGGCGATGCTGTGTCGCGGCGATGAAGTTGGTCGCGGCCGCCAGTGGCTGCCCCAGTTCGTGTGCGATCGCCATTGCCATGTCACCCATCGCGTTGAACCGCGCGAGGTAATTGAGATACTCCGCGTCGCGCAGATGCTCCTGCTCGGTGTGAACGTGCGCCGTGACGTCATGGAACAGCAGCAACGACCCCTCGAGGTCATCCTCGATCTCGATGTGCTGGACACTGCCCGCGTGCCAACGGTGTTCGCCGCCTGCCAGCTCGACCTCGTAGCGTAGGCTCTCGGCTTCGCCATCGATGCCGGTCCTCTCGAGCGCCGACTCGACGCCTCGGCGTGAGACACCGGGCAGGCAGAAATCGGTGAACCGGGCGCCGAGGAGGTCGTCGACCGTGGAGGTCAGATGGGTGGCGGCGGCCTCGCTGGCGTAGGTGATCGTATGGGTGTCGTCGAGCACCAAGATGCCCTCCGCCATGTTGCGCAGGAATGCGGCGAGACGGGCCTCGGTTCGTTGTAAATCGCCGCGCAGGTGGGTTTCTCGCTCGATATCGCGAAACTGCACCATCACGACGGTGCGCTCAGTCAGTTCGACGCGCACGGCGATGGCCTCGGTGAGGACTACGCGCCCGCTCTTGGCGCGGTACGCCCACTCGGTGATCGCGATTCCGTTGGTCGCGGCGTCCTGGAGCCACGCACGACCGATGGACCGCCGATACCGCTGCTCCTGTGCACTCATATCGGGCGCTTTGAGCGGCTTGAGTTCGTCGACGGTGAACTCGAGGAGCTCCGACGCCGCGTTGTTGGCCCAGAGGATGTCCTTGGTCGCGGCGTCGTGAACCAGCACGCAGTACCTGAGGCCTTGGACGAGCCGTTCGTAGTCATCGTGCACGAGTTCGGACACGTCCGCCTCCTTTCTCCTCGACGGTACTGACCGTTGACCGGCTCGGGCAGCGGGTTGGCTCAGTCTCCGGAGCGCCGCCTACTTCGCGCGGCTCCGTTCGGTGCCGGCACGCGAACTCCGGTGAGGATCTGCTCGATCATCGCCTCCTGCTGCGCGGCCGTCGCCGAATCCGGATCCAGTACCCCGGTGACCTGCATCCCGACCATCGTCGTCATGAGGAGGTTGGCCAGCACGTCGAGGTCCACGTCGGCGATCTCGCCGAGGTCGCGCGCCTGCGTCAAATACTTGGTGATCTCCGCCCGCCAGGCCACCAGCTGCGCGTTGTTCGCCGCGGCGAGGTAGGGATCGTTGAGCGCCCGCTGCCAGAGCGAGACCGCCACCCTCGCCTCCAACCGGGTCTGCTCGGTCTCCGGCATGATCTCGCGTGCGAGGCGGCGGACCGCGCTCAACCCCTTGCGTCTGCCGATCGATCGGGCAATCCGCTGGTTGGTGGCCTCGAAGACGTACTCGAACGCCGCGCGAAGGATCTCGTCCTTGCCGGTGAAATAGTGGCTGAGCGCACCGTTGGTGTAGCCGGCTTCACGAGCCAAGTCGCGCATGTTGGTCGAATCGATGCCACGGGCGCCGATCAACCTACTCGCCGCGCTGACGATCGCACGTCGGCGCTCGGTGTGATCGACCAACTTTGGCATCGCGGGCCACCCGCCTCTCGTCCGGTCGCAGCAACAGTACTTGGCTCGACAGCGGTAGACATATAGGGGTGCCCGGCGGCGCCGGAACAGATCAACCGGCGAGCAGGTGCTGCACGATGGCCGGAGTGACGGCGGCGTGCTGCTCGGCGCTGGCCAGGTGGGCTGCGTCATCGACGACGAGCAGCCTCGAGTGCTGGATCGCGTCCGCGATCTCCTGTTGTCTTGGAGGAGGAGTCGCCGGGTCGTTCGCGCCGCCGATCACCAAAGTAGGTGCGGTGATGGCAGATATCTCGTCGCGCAGGTCCATGGCCGCGATTGCCTCGCAGCACGCGGCGTAGCCCTCCGCCGTCGTCTCTGCCACCATGCGTTCCCAGGCCTCACGGCGGCGCGTGTCTGCGAGCAAGTAACCCGGGGTGAACCACCGTCTTACGGCCGCGCCCGCGACCACAGCGGCCCCCTCGGCCCGCACAGTGGCGGCACGGCTGATCCAGCCGTCGGCAGGGCCCAGATGCGCAGCGGTGCAAAGCAACACCATGCGGTCTACGCGGTCGGGATTGCGCACAGCGGCCCTCATGGCCGTCATTCCGCCCAGCGACAGTCCGACCAGGTGCACGCGCCCGACCTGCAGGCGATCCAGCAGCGCGAAGAGGTCGTCGACGAGGTCGTCGACCGAGTAGGGACCGTCAACCACGGGCGAGGCACCGTGACCTCGGATGTCATACCTGATCACGCGGAAGTGCCGCTCCAATTCCACGATCTGCGGGTCCCACATTGCCAGTGACGAACCAAGCGAATTGGACAGCACCACGGCAGGCGCATCCGGACGTCCGCTCACTTCAGCGCGGACTTCTACAGCCACCATCACACCGTCTCGCAGTTTCGTCGACCATGGCAACAAAGATAGGAGCACGCCGCTCACTGACGGCATACGCATTTCCCTTACCCCAACTTGGCCAAATCGCTCAGTCGCAAGATCCCCGCGACCCACTATGACGGTGCGGACTTCAGTTCAAGACCGCGATGCAGCTCTGCGTTGCGGCTCTCGAGATGCGACACGGCAGTCCGCCGACTGAGCCGGACGCCGGTCAGTGCAGTCGATCCGCTCAGCGGCATCGGGCAGCCCGCTCGGTCGAACGGGTGCGCGCGGCCGCTGGAATGCGGCCGGGTCACGACATCTAGGCGCATCCCCCGCGCATCGGCCCGCCACTTCCTCAACGGTGCTCGCCACGGAGTTCTTCGGGTTTGGCGGGTCGGGTGGCCTTCTGCGTGGCAGCGAGCAGCGCTGCCGGCGGGCCGACGGCCGCGGGGAGGTGGCGTGCCCGCCCAGTCCCGGTGATCGAGACGAGCGCGGCGGCCACGCGGTGATCAACGTGCGGTCCACCCGACGAGTTCAGCCATCCCGGTGCGCCGGTCCACCGGCTCCCACTCGAATCCCAACGACCGGTGCAGCTCCCGCCCGCAGGGTGTATTGATGGGTCACCCGGCGGCCCTTGCCCAGTGAAACAGCGACGTCCACTCGGTGTTCGAATGTCGTTGAAGGTGTTTTGGTGACGACTATCGCCAGAACCGTCGTGACCCCCGTGCCGGACTAGCTGTACTGACCACGGACGTTAGGTACGGCGTGGCGTGGTGACATGACGAAGACCTCCGAGTGAAGTGCGAGCTGTCTAAGGAACGCTCTTCAACCTCGGAGGTCTTCATGTCCCACCGTAATGCCCCGCTATCGGAGACTGGTCGGTTGCGGCTGGCGCGTTGTGTCGTCGAGGAGGGTTGGTCGTATCGGCGCGCCGCCGAACGGTTCCAGGTTGCGGTGACCACGGTGCGGCGCTGGGTGCTGCGGTATCGCGAGCAGGGGCCCGCCGGGATGGTCGATCGCAGCTCACGACCACATCACAGCCCCAACCGCACGCCGACGCGTACTGAGCGGCGCATCATCAAGGTGCGGGTACTGCGTCGGTGGGGACCCGCGCGGATCGGGTTCCTGCTTGGGATTCACCCCTCGACGGTGCACCGAGTGCTGGCCCGCTACGGGCTGGCCAGGCTGCGGTGGCTCGATCGGCCCACGGGGCGGGTGATCCGACGAATGACCTCCGAGCGACCCGGCGACCTGGTGCACGTCGATGTGAAGAAGCTGGGCAAGATTCCCGCCGGCGGCGGGTGGCGGATGCTGGGGCGTGCGGTGGGCACCCGCAATTCTCAAGCCGACAAGACCGGCGTGACCAACAAGTACTGCCAGCCGTTGCGGGGCTATCACTTCTTGCACACCGCCATCGACGCGCATTCGCGACTTGCCTATAGCGAGCTGCTCGCCGATGAGCGCAAGGAGACCGCCGCGGCGTTCTGGCTTCGCGCCCGCGCCTGGTTTCGGGACTGCGGCTTCGAGGTACGGAAAGTGCTGACCGACAACGGATCCTGTTACCGTTCGCGCGCATTCCGCGATGCCCTCGGCGATGTCGAGCACCGCCGGACCCGGCCGTATCGACCACAGACCAATGGCAAAGTCGAAAGATTCCACCGCACCCTGGCCGAGGAATGGGCTTACGTCCGCCTGTACCGCAGCTACGCCGAACGCTGCGAAGAATTCCCGCGCTGGCTACACACCTACAATCACCACCGCGGCCACACCGCACTCGGCGGCCAACCACCAGCCAGCCGCGTACCCAACCTCCGTGGTCAGTACAACTAGCTCACACCGAGACGAAGAATCTCCGAACGACCTCCCCGGGGTGTCGACTGCCGACGCCCCAGCGGATCCGGAAGGTTGAGCAGGAGAACCGAGAACTCAAGCGCGCCAATGAGATCCTGAAACGAGCCGCACGTTTGTTCGGGACGGCGTCGATGACCCGGAGCGCCTCATCAGGACCATGGTCCTCCAGCAGCGTCTTGAACCGCTCCGCCGAGGGCAAATTTTCGAAGATCAGCGAGCGCTGGCGGCCGTCGGCGCGCCACAGCACGCGGTGGGTGTTTCCCCGGGTCGTCCAATGGGCGTGGATGCTGGCCACGGCCATCAATGCCACGTCGAATCCTGCGTAATTTTCGCAACCGCCCTTGACATGCGGTTTCCAAGTGGAGCTAAGGGGATTCGAACCCCTGACCCCCACACTGCCAGTGTGGTGCGCTACCAACTGCGCCATAGCCCCGCGTGCTCCACGAAGTTACACCACGTACACCCGTGGTTCAAAATCGCTGGTCACGGCACTTCCCCACTGGCTTCGGGCCCCAGCGGCCTGGCATCGGTGTGCGCGACGGCCCGCACCCGAGGTTCGGGCGCGAACAGCCACGCCACCGCGGCGATCAGCAGGATGGCGCCACTGACCGCGAACGCGGCGCCGTAGGACAGGTGCTCGGCGATCTGACCGACCGCCAGCGAGCCGACGATCGCGCCGAAGTCGCTCGTCATCTGGAACGTCGCCACGGCCGTGCCGCCGCGCGCCTTGCTGCCCACCACGTCGGCGACGGCGGCCTGCTGCGGTGCGACGAAGATGCCCGTCGCCGCGCCGGTGACGAACGCGGCGGCCAGGAACACCGGCAGCGACCCGGTGAACCCCACCAGCAGCGTCGCCACGGCGGCCACGGGCAGGCCGGCCAGCAGCAGCACCCGTCGGCCGATGCGATCCGACAGGTAGCCGCTGGGGATCACCATCGCGACGTTGCCCGCCGCGAACGTCGCCAGGGCCAGACCCGCCAGCCCGGGTCCACGGTGCAGCACCTCGACGACGAACAGCGGTACCAGCGCGACGCGCAGCCCGAACGCCGACCAGCCGGTGGCGAAGTTCGACGTCAGCGCCGCCCGGTAGGCGCGGTTGCGCAGGGCCTCCCGCAGCGTGATCGAGGGTTCGTCCTCGACGTGCGGCGTGGCCAGCGACGAATGCCGCAGGCTGATGAACACCACGGCCACGGCGACCAGCAGCGCGGCGCCGTAGATCACGAACGGCATGGACAGCCCCAGGCCCGCGGTGACGCTGCCCAGCACCGGCCCGGTCACCGATCCCACGAGGAACGCCGACGTGAACATGCCCGCGACGCGACCCCGCGCGTCCTCGGGCGAGATGCGGATCATCAAACCGAACGACGACACGGTGAACATCGCCGATCCCAGGCCGCCGAGCGAGCGGAACAGCAGCAGCTGCCAATAGGTCTGGGCGAACGCGCACGCCGCCGTCGACAGCGCGACGATCAGCAGGCCCCACACGTAGACGCGCCGCTCCCCCACGCGCTGCACCAACATGCCGCTCGCCGGTGCGGCCAGCAGCCGCATCAGCGCGAACGCCGTGATCACGAACGTGGCGGCGCCGATGCTGACGCCGAAGTTGCGGGCGTATTGCGGGAGCACCGGCGCGACGACGCCGTACCCCAATGCGATCACGGCGTTGGCGAGTACCAGGACCCACACTTCGCCCGGCAGCGCCGTCTTGCCCGGTCTCACGCTATGACTGTATTCACCACCTCGCGCGCCGCTTCCTGCACCTGCGCCAAGTGCTCGGGGCCTAGGAACGACTCGGCGTAGATCTTGTAGACGTCCTCCGTGCCGGACGGTCGGGCGGCGAACCACGCGTTCTCGGTGGTGACCTTGAGCCCGCCCAGCGGGGCGCCGTTGCCGGGGGCGGTGGTCAGCTTCGCAGTGATGCGCTCGCCTGCCAGCTCGGTGGCGCTCACCTGCTCGGCCGACAACTTCGACAGCCGCGCCTTTTGCTCGCGGTCGGCAGGGGCGTCGATGCGGGCGTAGGTCGGCGCGCCGTAGGTGGCGGCCAGCTCGGCGTACCGCTGCGACGGGGTCGAGCCGGTCTTGGCGAGGATCTCCGAGGCCAGCAGCGCCAGGATGATGCCGTCCTTGTCGGTGGTCCACACCGTGCCGTCGGTGCGCAGGAAGGACGCGCCCGCGCTCTCCTCGCCGCCGAATCCGATGGTGCCGCTCACCAAACCGTCGACGAACCACTTGAAGCCGACGGGCACCTCGACGAGCGTGCGGCCCAGTCCGGCGACGACGCGGTCGATGATCGAGCTGCTGACCGCGGTCTTGCCCACCGCCGTCGACCCGGGCCACCCGGGGCGATTGGCGTACAGGTAGTCGATGGCGACGGCCAGGAAGTGGTTCGGGTTCATCAGCCCGCCGTCCGGCGTGACGATGCCGTGCCGGTCGGAGTCCGCGTCGTTGCCGGTGGCGATCTGGTAGTCGCCGATCTTGGCGATCAACGACGCCATGGCGTTCGGCGAACTGCAGTCCATGCGGATCTTGCCGTCGGTGTCGAGCGTCATGAACCGCCACGTGGCGTCGACGAGCGGGTTGACCACGGTCAGGTCCAGCCCGTGCTGCTCGGCGATGGCCCCCCAGTAGTCGACGCTGGCGCCGCCCAGGGGGTCGGCGCCGATGCGGACGCCCTCGGCCCGGATCGCGTGCACGTCGACGACGTTGGGCAGATCGGAGACGTAGGCGTCGAGGTAATCGTGCCGTTCGGCGGTGCGCAACGCCCTGGCCAGCGGGATGCGCTTCACGTCCGCCAGACCGCCACGCAGGATCTCGTTGGCGCGCTTGGCGATCCAGCCGGTGGCATCGGTGTCGGCGGGGCCCCCGTTGGGCGGGTTGTACTTGAAGCCGCCGTCGCGCGGCGGGTTGTGCGAGGGCGTGACGACGATGCCGTCGGCGAGGTCGCCCTCGCGTCCGCGGTTGAACGACAGGATCGCGTGGCTGACGGCAGGCGTCGGGGTGTACCGGTCGGCGGAGTCGACCATCGCCACCACCTCGTTGGCGGCGAGCACCTCGAGCGCCGACGCCCACGCCGGCTCGGACAGGGCGTGGGTGTCGCGGCCGATGAACAGCGGACCCGTGGTGCCCTGCTCGGCGCGGTACTCCACGATCGCCTGGGTGGTGGCGAGGATGTGCGCCTCGTTGAACGCGGCGTCGAGGCTGGAGCCACGATGCCCCGACGTCCCGAAGGTCACCTGTTGGGAGACGTCCTCCGGGTCGGGCGCCACGGTGTAGTAGGCCGTGACCACATGGGCCACGTCGATCAGGTCCTCGGGTTGCGCCGGCTGCCCGGCACGTGGATTGGCCACCATGATGGGTGATTCTGCTCCCCTCCGGCGCGCCGCATGCAGGGCGTCACGAAGAATTCAGCTGACGAGCCCATATGCTCGGCCCCGATGTTGCGAATCCTGGCCGTGGTGTCGCTCGGCGGCGTGCTCGGGGCGGTCGCCCGAGCCGTGATCGAGCAGGCCTGGCCGCATCCGGTCACCTCGATCGGCTGGGCGACCTTCACGATCAACGTCACCGGCTGCTTCCTGATCGGCGTGCTGGTGGCCGGGGTGGAGCGATTCACCCCGCATCACCTGGTGCGCCCGTTCCTCGGCACGGGCGTGCTGGGCGGCTACACCACGTTCTCGACCCACGTCGTCGAGGTCCACGAGCTGATGGCGGCGGGGCGGCCGATGCTCGGACTCGGTTACCTGGCCCTGCAGGTGGCGTCCGGGGTGGCGGCGGCCGGACTCGGCCTGTGGGCGATGGAGAAGCGGGGCGGACGGGCGTGACCACGACCCTGCTCCTCGTGGCGCTCGGCGCCGCCGTCGGCGCCCCGCTGCGCTATCTGGCCGATCGCGCCTTCAACGTCGGGCGGGCCTACCCGTGGGGCACGTTCGCGGTCAACGTCGCCGGGACGTTCGTGCTAGCGCTGGTCACCAGCGTGCCTGCCGGTCCGGTGGTCACCCAGGTCCTCGGCGTCGGCTTCTGCGGGGCGCTCACCACGTACTCGACGTTCGGCTTGGAGCTGATGCTCCAACTTCGGTCGCGGCCGCGCGCGGCGGTGACCTACGCCGCCGCGAGCCTGGCGGTGGGGCTGGCGGGCGCGTTCGCGGGCTTTGCACTGGGAGGATGGCTGTGGGGCGCATGATCGGATCGGCGGCGGGGATCCACGGGGACTAGGTCCCGGCGCGGCCTGGCTATGAGTTGTGTTATCGGGCAAGGGATTTGCCGATGCTCGCATCGGTGGGTCGTGCACGCAGCGCGTCATCGGGTCACTGCGAGATCGCCGGACGGACTCACGGGTCGACGAGTCCATCGACGGCGTCGTGCCGAGTCGCCTCGCCGAATCGTCACCACCGAGGCCACTCCGATGACCTGATGCAGAACCGTGACCAACGTCGTGCTCCATGACGACGCTTCAGCGCCCTCGGGCTTGTCGGTGGTCGAATGTATGTTCGAGTCGTGGGGTTGGGTGAGGTTCGGGTGGCGGTGGCGGGGTTGCGGGCCGCGTTCGCCGACTGCGACCTGGACACCGTGACCCTCGACGAGGTGTTCGCCCTGGGCGACGAACTGGAGACCCTGGGCTGCGCGCTGCCCGCGCAGTGGCATCGGGTGCTGACCGAACTGCAGTGCCGCACCACCCCCAAAGAGGTCGGCGCGAAGTGCTGGCGGGAAGTGTTGACCGTGCGGTGGCGGCTCTCGGGGCGGGAGGCGAGTCGCCGGCTGGCCGAGGCCGCGGTGTTGGGGCCGCGGCGTTCGGTGACCGGGGAGGCGTTGGCGCCGGTGTTGCCGGCGTTGGCGGCCGCCCAAGCCGGCGGGTTGCTCACCGGGGAGCACGTGGCCGTGATCCGCGACGGGCTGCGCGAGGTGCCCGGCTGGGTGAGCCGGGCGGAGCGCGAACGCCTCGAACTGGACTGGGTACGCCACGGCGTGGGGCACGGTCCCAAGGAGTTGCGGGATCAGATCGCGCTGACGTTGGCCGAGATCGACCCCGACGGCCCCGAACCGGTCGACGTCGAACCCGAGCGGATGCGGCGGCGGGAGGTGGTGATCGGTTCCCAGCGGCGTGACCGCACCGTGCCCATGTCGGCGACGTTGACCCCGGAGGCGGCGGCGCTGCTGGAGGTGTTGTTGGCCAAGTACGCCGCCCCGGGCATGTGCCATCCCGAGCAGGAGGTCCCGTGTGTGTCGGGGACGCCGTCGCAGGCCCAGATCGACGCCGATGCCCGCACGGTCGGTCAGCGCCGTCACGACGCGTTGGCGTTCGTGCTGCGCGCCGCCCTGGGGAAGAAGGAACTCGGCACGCTGACCGGGATGCCGACCACGGTGATCGTGCGGACCACACTGGCCGATCTGGCCGCCCGCGCCGGGATCGCGGTCACCGGCGGCGGGACGCTGATGCCGATCCCGGACGTGTTGGCGATGGCGGCCCGCAGCGACACCACGGGCTGCCTGGCCATCTTCGACGCCGCGACGCGCGAAGTCATGGACTGCTACCGGACCCGGCGTACGGCGAGCACCGCGCAGCGGTGGGCGTTGATCGCCCGCGACGGCGGCTGCACCAAACCCGGCTGCACCGTGGGGGCGTATGGCTCCCAGGCTCATCACGCCCGCCGAGACTGGGCCGCCGGAGGGCACACCAACGTCGATGACATGTGTTTGGCGTGTGGGTGTGACAACCGGTTGGTCGCCGAGGGGCAGTGGCGCACCCGCCTCACCGATGATCATCAGACCGAGTGGCTGCCGCCGCCGCACCTGGATCACGGGCAGGCCCGGGTCAACCACTACCACCACCCCGACCGGATCCGGATGGCACCCGAGAACGCCTTCACCCCACCAGACCCGGTGTCGGAACCGGCACGGCCACGCCCGAACTGGTCACCCGACGACCCCTGGGCACCCACCAGCGACCAGCGGGGACGGAGGCAGGAGAACCCGCCCCCGCCCAGGGTCGAGGACCCCTGGGCACCCGACCCCCCGACACCAACAGCCACCCCCGACCCCACCACCCCAGGCGGACCCGAACCACCCCACGACACCGCGGTCTGACACCGCCCGCGCACCCCGGATAGGCGCACCGCCAGAGGCGATGCACCGCCAGTTGCGATGCGGCGCCCCACCCTGGACGTGGCGCGGTGCGCCGGAAGCGACGGCGGGAGCACCCGGGCACACCGGCTGGTGAGTCCCGGCCCTGGCGGGCAGAGGACGCCGCGGGTGGCCGGAAGCACCCGGACCCACCGGCAGGTGAGTCCCCGCCCTGGCGGGCAGAGGACGCCGCGGGTGGCCGGAAGCACCCGGACGCACCGGCGGGTGAGTCCCCGCCCTGGCGGGCAGAGGACGCCGCGGGTGGCCGGGAGCACCCGGGCGCGCCGGCGGGCACGCCCAGGCCGGGTCCGGCGCGCACGGCGCCGGGCATCGCGGTCCCGACGAACACCGCTGTGCCCGTGGGCAACCCGTCAGGAGCCGAGCAACAGGGCACCCGTCACGACGAGGGCGATCACCTTGACGACCTCGCACCCGATGTAGGCGTGGTGGGCCAGCGATCGTCGCCGCTCGTCGGTTTCCAAGACCTCGGCGGTCCGTCGCGCCAGGAACGGCCGGATCAGCACGGTCTGCACCAGCAGCGTCCCGATCGCCACCGTCACCGCCACGTCGAACGACACGAAGTCGTCCCTCGTGAACAGGGCGGCCGCTATCACGACGGCCAGCAACAGTTCGCAAAAGTTCAGCGCGCGAAACACCAAGCGTCCGATGCCCACACCCAACTGCCTGGTGATGCCCGGCGCGCGAAACTTCAACGGCGCCTCGACGAACGAGATGGCCACCACCATGCCCAACCAGACGAAGACCGCACCGACGGCGATTCGCGTAGCCACGTCCACCGCCGCAGCCTATGCCAGCAGTCCATGCCATCGTGGACGCATGACCGATGCCGCACCGCCCGACCGCGTGGCCGACCTCCTCCGGTGGCAGGACTCCGGCGCCACCTGGCAGGTGGTCGCGCGGACCCGGCACGGCGTCACCGTCGCGCTGTTGCGCTGCGACGGCGGCGAGGAGGTCGACCGCTTCACGTCCGACGACCCGCGGCTGCTCGCCTTCGTGGATTCCGAGGCAGGCACGCGCGCCGACGACTAGGTGACATCACACCTAGGTGGGGTCGCCACGCGCATGCGGTTGCCCACCACCACGCCGATCACCATGCCCACGAAGGGAACCGCCGCCAGCGCGGTGCTCAACGCGACGCTGCCGCCGGTGACCAGCGTGAAGTTCGACAGCACCAGCCACAGCGCCGCCAGCAGACCCACGCACGCCACGGCAGGCGCGACGCGCGTCTGCCACACCCGCCGACCACTCTGGCCACGGTGGCGGGCGAAGAACACCAGCACCGCCACCGACGTCGTGAACATCAACAGCACCATGCCGACGGTCGCCACACCGGCCATGGAACCGAACACGCCCACCAACGGGTCGACGCCGAACACCGCGAGTAGTGCCACGATGATCGCGGCCGTGACCGTCTGCACGACCGAGGAGAACGCCGGTGAGCGGTGCTTGGGATGCACGGTGCCCAGCCGGGCGGGCAGCAGATCACGGCCCGACAGCACGAACTGGTAGCGCGCGATGACGTTGTGGAACGACAGCACGCAGGCGAACAAGCTCGTCAACAGCAGCACGTTGACGATGTCGCGGCCGACCCGGCCCAACATGGCATCGGTGGTGTCCAGCAGCATGTTCGCGTCACCGGCCAGGGTGCGCTGCGCGGTCTCGGCCACCTGGTCGGGCCCGATGGCGACCACGAACGCCCACGCCGTCACCGCGTAGAACCCGCCGATGATGAGGACCGCGGCATACGTCGCCCGCGGGATCGTGCGCTCGGGGTCGCGCGCCTCGTCGCGGAACACCGCGGTGGCCTCGAACCCGATGAAACCCGTCAGCGCGAACAGCACGGCGATGCCCAGCGTGCCGTTGGTGAACACCTCGGGCCGGAACGAATCCATGGTGATACCCGCCGGTCCCGGCTTGGCGACGATGACGAGGTCCAGCAACACCACGATGCCGATCTCCAGCACCAGGGCGACGCCGAGCACCTTGGCAGACAGGTCGATGTGCCGGTACCCCAGCAGCGCGACGACGGCCAGCACCACGAACGAGTAGACGGGCCAGGGCACTTCGGGGCCGCCGTAGAACCGCACCGTGTCGTCGATGGCCCACCCGATGTAGCCGTAGATGCCGACTTGGATCGCGGTGTAGGCGATCAGCGCGACGGCCGCGACTCCCGTGCCCATCCGCTTGCCCAATCCCACGGTGACGTAGGAGAAGAACGCGCCCGCCTCCGGCACGTGCGGGGTCATGGTGACGAAGCCGATGCTGAACACCAGCAGCACCAACGCCGCGAGCACGAACCCCACCGGCGCGCCGGCACCGTTGCCGAGTCCCATCGCCAGCGGCATGTTGCCGCCGATGACCGTCAACGGGGCGGCCGCGGCCACCACCATGAAGACCACCGCCACACTGCCCAGATGCCCTCGCAGGCGTTGTGCGCCTTCGGTTTCGACGTCAGCGGTCATCGATCCTCCTGTGATTCGGCCAAACCGGTTGCCGCGACGGCGTGTCGCAGCAGGTCGTGATCGAGGGCGTGCACGGTCATGCCGCCGCGCCCGGTGAGCGTGGTCGCGGCGACCATCGCGTTGACGATGGCCTCCTCGGTGGCCTCGATGGTGAGATCGAACAGCCGCGTCATCAGCTGCGGCACCACCATGCGCAGCGCCACCTCCGGCCGTGCGACGGCCGTGTCCTCGTCCCACGCGTAGGGCGGGATCCCTCGATTGCCGGTCGAGAACGCCAGCATCAGGTCACCGCTGTACTGCTCGCCGGTGCCACCGACGTTGGCCACCGCGAGCGCCGCCCGCTGCGCCAGCCGGGTGCACTGATGCGGCAGCAGTGGCGCATCGGTCGCGACGATCACGATGATGGATCCCGAGCCCGGCTCGTAGCGGGCCGACGTCCCCGGTAGCGGCACGCGATCGGGTCCGATGCGCTCCCCCACCGGAATGCCGTTGATGCGCAATCGCTCCCGCCGCCCGTGGTTGGCCTGCACCAGGACGCCGACGGTGTACTCACCGACTGCGGAGGCCGTCACGCGCGACGCGGTGCCGATACCGCCCTTGAACTCGTGGCAGATCATCCCCGTCCCACCACCGACGTTGCCCTCGGCGACCGCGCCGCCGCGCGCACCGGCCAGGGCCTCGCGGACGTGGTCGGCGCGCACGTGGTGGCCGTTGATGTCGCTCAACAGGCCGTCGTACGTCTCCCCGACCACGGGCAGCGACCAGTAGGTGCCCTCGCCGCGGGCCGCCACCTGGGCATCGACCAGGGCGTCGCGGACCACTCCGACACTGTGGGTGTTGGTCAGCCCGATGGCCGTGGTCAGCTCGCCCGACTCGCGCACCCATTCCAGGCCCGTCATCTCGCCGCTGCCGTTGAGCCGGTGAACGCCCGCGAATACCGGTTCGGACCAGATGTCGTCGTGCGGCACCACGACGGTGACGCCGGTGTGCACGGCGGGCGGCCCGTCGGCGTGCAGCGTGACGTGGCCGACGCGCACGCCGGCGACGTCGGTGATCGCATTCTCGGGGCCGGTCGGGTGCCGACCGATGACCACCCCAAGGTCGCGTGCTCGCATGCCATTCCTCCGTGACCGAGTTCTTTTCCTAGTCGGAAAATAATGCGCGTCACATCCGTTTCCCGCAAGTGATCGGAGGAAATCGACGAGGCCGGTGCCGCACGGGTGGGGCGGCAGGGAAGGATGGGGCACGTGGCCAGACCCAGCCGACACCGGGAACGACGCGAGGAGATCCTCGACGCCGCGATCGGCCTCATCGAACGGCACGACCTGGCCACGCTGCGCATCACCGACGTGGCTGCCGAGCTGGGGCTCACGGCGAACGCCCTGCGCTACTACTTCAAGGACATGCGGGACCTGCTCGCCCAGTTGGCGCTGCGCTCCGACGATCGTTTCTACGACGCCCGCCTGGCCATCGCCGAGCGCACCGACGACATCGGCGTGCGGCTGGCCCTGACCATCGCGGCGGGCCTACCCACCGGACCCGAAGATGCCGAATGGCGGGCGATCTGGCGGGCCGTCCTGGCCGCCGGCTTCGAACTCGACCAGCGCACCGACGTGCAGGGCATCTACCACCGCCAGGTCGGGCTGTACGCGGCCATCCTCGACGAGGGCGCTCGCACCAAGGCATTCCGGCTCGGCGGTCCCCCGCACGACGTCGCGATGACGCTGATGTCCCTCGAGGACTACCTGGGCTACCGCATCGTGGCCCGCGATCCGGCGATCGACCGAGCGACCGCGTTGCGACTCATGCGCGACTATGCCCAACTCGCCACGGGCGCAACGCTTCCTACGATCCAGTGAGGGGCGCGGCACCTGGCGTGGAGCCCGCCGTGCCCACCCGCTGAGCCAGCCACGGCAGCGCGTCCGAGAAGGCCCGCTCCGCGAACTGCCAGGTGTGGAAGCTGATGATCTGGTGGACGTCGCACGTGATGCCCACCGCGCGCCCCGCGGTGCACAGATCCTGGGCCGCGCCCAGTTCGTCGTCGTCCTTGACCCCGTCGTTGCCGCCGAAGCCCGACGGGTTGTCCGACTGCGGGCGGTGCCCGCCGAAGCCCTTGGCCACCTGGTCGGCGTTGGCCGGCTTCACGGTGTCCTCGAACCACCCCGCCACGCCGACGTAGGGCCCGTGCCTTGCCATCACGGCCCGGGGGTCGAAGAGGTCGTACTGGGACTCGTCACCGCCGTAGAGCCGGTCGATGGTCTGCTCCCTGGTGCCCGCCGTCGGCCCGTGGTCACCGGCGATGTCCTCGAAGGTGTGGAACAGGTCCGGATGCATGACGGTCAGATCGATGGCGCACGTGCCCCCCATCGACCAGCCGACGACGGCCCACCGCGCCGGGTCGGCCGACGCGCCGTAGTGCGAGACGACGTAGGGGCGCACGTCCTCGGTGAGGTGGTCGGCGGCATTGCCGCGCGGACCGTTCACGCATTCGGTGTCGTTGTTGAAGCTGCCGCCGACGTCGACGAACACGAAGATCGGCGCGTTGCCCCCGTGTGCGGCGGCGTAGGCGTCGATGATCGGCATCGCGTTGCCGCTGCGCATCCAGTCCGCCGGCGTGTTGAACTCCCCCGCGATCATCATGACCACCGGAAGTTGCGGCGGAGTGGGGCCTGCGAACCACGCCGGTGGCAGGTAGACGTATTCGCTGCGGTGGGTGAACCCGCTGGCGTCCTTGGGGATGTCGACCTCGACCAGCGCGCCCGTGTCCCGATGGGTGTCACGCATCGACGCCAGCGCGGCCGCGTCCACCTGGTGCGGCAGCGGGCCCGCCGTCACGGCGCCCCACGCCGCCTGCACCGTCGGGTAGTACCCCACCCACTGGTTCAGCGAGACGGCCGCAGCGAGCAGCGCGCACGGCACCGCCACCACGGACAGCCCGCGGCGCCACCAGCGCGCGCCCCGCCAGCCGAACGCCGCCACGGCCACAGCCGCGCCGAACAGCGCCGTCCACACCCACAGCGTGAACGGTGCCGGATCCGACGCCAGCCCCTCGGAGTTCACGTACGTGCGCGCCGCGAGCGCCACCGCGACGCCCACGGCGATCGACGCCGGGATCCACACGGCGCGCCACCGCCTGGTGCGCCAGCCGACGACGGCGACGAGCGTCACCACGGCGACGACCTCGATGGTCAGCGGTAGCCACCCCGCGAGCAGCGACGTGCCGTGGTGCGCGAACGGCAGGTTGGTGGCAGGCAGCTCCGGAAGCGGAGCCGGCTGCGGTGCGGGTGGCGGGACGGGCGTCGTGGTCGACACGACGCCATGATGCTCACCGTTGCTGTGGGCCGGCTATGTGCTGCGTTGGCCCCAGCTTTGCCCACGCCCCGCGGCGCATCACCGCCGTGACCTCCAGCGCCGGCCCCAGGACCACCAGGTCGGCCCGGGCGCCCGCCGCGATACCGGCCGAGGGCAGCCCCAGCGCCCGGGCCGGGTTGATCGACGCCTGCCGCGCCGCCGCACCCAGGGGGTCCGGCAGCGAATCCCCGGTGGCCGCACCGTGCTCGACGGCGAAGCGGAACACCCGGTCCATCGTCGCGGTGCTGCCGGCGATGGTGTCGGTCCCGGAGACCGTGGCGACGCCGTCGGCCACCGATACCGCAAGGGGGCCAAGGTGATATCTGCCGTCGGCCATCCCGGTGGCGGCCATGGCGTCGGTGACCAGCGACACCCGCTCACCCCCGGCGGCCCTGCTCACCAACCGGTAGATGGCGGCGTCGAGGTGCACGCCGTCGGCGATGACCTCGACGGTGACGCGATCGTCCTCGAGCAGGGCGGTCACCGGCCCGGGTTCCCGACGGTCGATGGGCCGCATGGCGTTGAACAGGTGCGTACCCACCGTGGCACCGGCGTCGATCGCGGCGCAGGTCTGTCGGTACGTGGCCTCGGTGTGGCCGACCGCGACCACCACCCCGGCGTCGACGAAGCGGCGGATGGCCGCGATCGCGCCGTCGCGTTCGGGGGCGACGGTGACCATGCGCACGGCACCACCCCCGGCGGCCAGCACGCGGTCGATCTCGGCGGGGTCCGGATCCCGCATCAACCCGGGCTGATGTGCGCCGCACCGCAGGGTGGACAGCCACGGACCTTCCAGGTGGATGCCGTCCACCAGGCCCGCCGAGGTCGCCTCGGCCAAGAGGCGCACCTGGCGCAGCAGGTCGTCGGGAGCCGCCGTGACCAGCGAGGCCACCATCGAGGTGGTTCCGTGCCGACGGTGCAGGTCCACGGCGGCGGCGACGTCGTCGAGCGTGGCGGCCGAGAAGTCGACGCCCGCACCACCGTGCGCATGGGTGTCGACGAAGCCGGGGACCACCGTCACCGCCCCGAGCGCGTGATCGGCGGTGCGCGGCGGAGGCCCCGCACCGACCGCGGTGATCGTGGCGTCCGTGACGTCGATCCACCCCGGCCGCAGCAGGGTCGACCCCGTCACCACGGTGTCCGCGCCGAGCAGCACTCAGATGCCCTGCCATTCCGGCTTGGCACGGTACGTCTCGCGGTAGTAGTCGATGAGCTGCAGCCGCCGGGCGGCCGCGTCGTCGAGCAGCACCGTGACGTGCGGGTGCAGCTGCAGCACCGTCGCCGGCCACATCGCGCTCACCGGGCCCTCCACCAAGTGGTGGACCGCCTCCGCCTTCGCCCGCCCCAGCGCGACCAACACCACGTGCATGGCCTCCATGATCGTGGCCAGGCCCTGGGTGAGACAGTGCGTCGGCACCGCGTCCACGTCGTCGCCGAAGAACCGCGCGTTGTCCAGGCGCGTCTGCCGCGTCAGCGTCTTGATCCGGGTCCGCGACGCCAGCGACGACCCCGGCTCGTTGAACGCGATGTGGCCGTCGGTGCCGATGCCGAGGATCTGCAGGTCCACCCCACCCGCGGCGCGGATCGCGGCCTCGTAGGCCGCACACGCCGCGGGGATGTCGTCGGCGGACCCGTCCGGGCCCGACACCGCCCCTGGCGCGAAGTCGACGCGGCCGGCGAACACCGTGTCGATGACGGTGCGGTAGCGCTCGGGATGATCGGCGGGCAATCCCACGTACTCGTCGAGCGTGAACGCACGGGCCGAGGCGAACGACAGCGCACCCGCGTCGTGGCGGGCCACCAGCTCGTCGTAGATCGCCAGCGGCGACGACCCCGTGGCCAGGCCGAGCACCGCGTCCGGCTTGCGCCGCAGCAGCGCTTCGACGGCATCCGCGGCGATGCCGCCGAGCTGCGCGGCCTCCGCCAGCGCGATGACCTCCATTACCTGGTCGCCGTGAAAAGCGTTGTCGCCGAATCGACCTCGGCGCCCTCGAAGACCGCCTCCGATGGCGCCACGTTGCCCTGTTCGCGCTCGTCCATCACCACGACGGGAACGATCGGGTTGAGACCCCGGGCGACGATGGCAGGCACGTCGTAGGTGATCACCCGCTGACCGGCGGCCACGGCGTCGCCCTGGGCGACGTGCGCGGTGAAGCCCGCACCGTCGAGGGCGACGGTGTCCAACCCCAGGTGCACCAGCACGCCGACGCCATCGGAGGTCAGCACCACGAAGGCGTGCGGCATCAGCTTGAGCACCGTGCCCGCGACCGGCGCCACGGCGTCGACCACCCCCCGCGGCGGGTCCACGGCGGCGCCGTAACCCACCATGCCCTGACTGAACACGGGGTCGGGAACGTCGCCGAGCGCAACCGCTCGACCGCCGACCGGGGCGAGGACCGTCGTCGTGGTCACCGTGGACCTCCTTCTCGATGTGCCTCCACCATACGAGCGTGAAGTCCGGTCCGAGTTCCCATCACTCGTCTAAGCTTCCCAGGACTTCTGCGGCAACCCCACATTCCGCCCCAGGGAGGCGCGCGTCATGAGCGACACCGGCAAAACGTCTGGCACGCAACGAAAGTCCGGACTGCGCATCCCGGGATTCGCCCAGCTGCAACGGTTGGGCAAGAGCCTCATGCTGCCCATCGCGGTCCTGCCCGCCGCGGGCATCCTGCTCCGGCTCGGCCAGCCCGACCTGCTGGGACGCATCGAATCACCGGTGATCGGACCGTTCTTCAAGGCGATGAGCGCTGCCGGGGACGCGCTTTTCAGCAATCTTCCGCTGCTGTTCGCCGTCGGCGTGGCGATCGGGTTCGCGCGCAAGGCCGACGGCTCCACCGCGCTGTCGGCGGTCGTCGGCTATCTGGTGGTCGAGGCCGTGTTCAAGACCATGTCCCCGATCGTGCTCGCCGGACAACTCGACAAGTCCGGCGAGCAGGCACAGATCAACTACAGCGTCTTCGCCGGCATCGTGGTGGGTCTGCTGACGGCGTGGCTGTTCGACCGCTACCACACCGTCCAATTGCCCTCGTACCTCGGCTTCTTCGGCGGACGACGGTTCGTACCCATCATCGTGTCGCTGGCGTGTCTGTTCCTGGCGTTCGCGATGAGCTACTTCTATCCGATCTTCGACGCCGGCCTGACGGGCCTCGGCGAGTTCATCGGCGGGGCGGGCGCATTCGGGGCGTTCGTCTACGGCTTCGCCAACCGCATGCTGATTCCCCTGGGCCTGCATCACATTCCGAACTCCTACATCTGGTTCCTCTACGGCGACTACCAGACCCCCGGCGGCGAGAACGTCACCGGTGAACTCACGCGGTTCGCCGCGGGCGATCCGACCGGAGGGCATCTCACCTCGGGCTTCTACCCCATCCTGATGTTCGGGCTGCCCGCCGCGGCGCTGGCCATGATCCACGTGGCCGACAAGCGGCAGCGCAAGGTGGCGGTCGGCATCCTGTCGGCAGCGGCGTTGACGGCGTTCCTCACCGGCGTCACCGAGCCGCTCGAGTTCGCGTTCATGTTCGTGGCGTTCCCGCTCTACGTCGTCCACGCGGTGCTCACCGGGTTGTCGCTGGCGATCGCGTACGCCCTGGACATCCATCTCGGCTTCTCGTTCTCGGCGGGCCTCATCGACCTGCTGCTGTACGGCACGGCGCCCGCGGCGAAGAACATCCCACTGCTCCTGGTGATGGGCGTGGTGTTCTTCGCGGTCTACTACGTCATGTTCCGATTCGCCATCACGAAGTGGAACATGCGCACCCCCGGGCGCGAACCGGAAGCCGAGTTCGAGGCGGAGCAGCAGGCCAACCTGGGCGAGACCGCCGAGGCGCCCCCGGGGTCGGCCACCGGGTCGGCCACCGGGTCGAGCACCGCGCCCGTGGCCGTCGAGAGCCGCGCCGAGCAGGTGATCAGCGCCTTCGGCGGACGCGCCAACCTCGTCACCGTCGACGCGTGCATCACCAGGCTCCGAATGGAGGTCGCCGACAAGGACAAGGTCGACCAGGCCCGGCTGAAGGCACTGGGGGCCGCGGGCGTCGTCGAGGTCGGCAACAGCGTGCAGGCGGTGTTCGGCACCCAGGCCGAGGCGCTCAAGAACGAGATCACCGACATCCTCTAGCGCCGGCTCACCGGCTCCTGCTCACCGGCCGGTCACCGGCTGCCGCTCACCGGCCGTGAGCCGCCAGGAACTCCGCCCCCACCGGCGTCGGGTCGAACGCCCCCACGGGCCACGTGTGACCACCGCCCTCGACCCGCACGAACGAGACCTCGGTGCCGCCTGCGCAGCCCGCCGACGTGAACCGGGTCACCCCCGGCCCGTCGCCCTGCGTCGTCGGAGGCGGGCAACCGTCGAGATCACGCCAGCGCTGCGCCAGCGCCGGTGCGGCCTCGATGACGC
The DNA here is from genome assembly GCF_058148405.1 of Mycobacterium sp. DHQP2018-32-09. Taxonomy (NCBI): domain Bacteria; kingdom Bacillati; phylum Actinomycetota; class Actinomycetes; order Mycobacteriales; family Mycobacteriaceae; genus Mycobacterium; species Mycobacterium sp. DHQP2018-32-09. The sequence continues at coordinate 57,847 of NZ_JBYVYK010000025.1, forward strand.
TGGGCCCACCCCGCCCGACCATGGGCCCACCGTCGAACGGCACCACGGGGTCGGCGGTGCCGTGCACCTGCAGCACCGACACCGGTTGCGACGGCGCGCACGGCACACCCGTCCCGAGGGTCGCCGCGACCGGCACCACGGCCGAGAACACGTCGGCCCGCTGACACGCCAGCCGGTTCACCATGAACCCACCCGCCGACATCCCCGTGGCGAACACCCGACGTCGGTCGATGCCGTATTCGGTGGCGAGCTGATCCACCAACGTCACCAGGAATCCGACGTCGTCGACGCCTTGGCGGTCCGGGGTGGACGCGCCGCGCCCGTCGGCCCAGCTGAGGTCGATGCCGTCGGGGTAGGCGACCGCCAGGCCGAGGCGGTCGGCGACGCCGTCGTATCCGGTGGCCGCCTGCTGCTGCCCCCCGTTCATCCCGGCACCGTGCAGGTTCAGCACCAGCCCGGTGGGCGGGCCGGGTGGTAGGTGCAGGACGTACGTCCGTTCCAGCCCGCCGAACCGAAGCGCCCGTGGCACCTGTGCCTGCGCCTCGGGCACGGCCGTCGCCGCCTGACTCGCCACCGTCACACCCACCAGTACCGCGGTCACCGCCGCCACCCACCTCACGTCCGCACAGTATCCAGATCCAGGCGAACGGGCGGTGAATCGGCGATGCAGTCACCACCCCGACCGCGCGTCTGGGCGAACATCGAGGCACATCCGTCGGCCAGGTGGCTTGCAGCAAATTTGACGCAGATTCCGCGTAACCTCGTCGAGCGGAGCTAACGAGGCTTCCAGCTCATCCGATGCTGCCGATCGCAGACTTCTCGTACGCGAAGGGTCGCAGATAGCAACGCGCCCCGTTACGCTGTGCCGTACGGGGGGAAGGGGCCTTCATGGCTGAACATGGAAGTCACGGCGTGACGCGATACCGGGTGGGCCGACACGGGGTGGGCACCGACGACGACGCCGTCCTACGCGCATTGCTCGAGGCGGTGCATCGGGCGGTGGCGATATCGCTGCACGGTCCCGGGCGGGCGGTGGCATTCGGCACCGACGGTTCGGTGTCCACCGCGTTGCGCTGACGCGGCGACGCCGGGGCAGACTCGATGCGTGGGAGGACGCGAGCAGGCACGCCCCGACGACGAGTCGTCGACGTTTCTCGACGTCATCGTCGGGATCGGCTCCGATCTCGACCTCGACGCCACGCTGGACCGCATCGTCACCGCGGCCATCCAGCTGACCGGGGCCGACTACGGCGCCCTGGCCGTGCGCGGCGTCGACCGGGTGATGCTGTCGTTCATCCACCACGGCGTGGCGCCGGAGGCGGCCGCGCGCATCGGTCACCTCCCGGTGGGCAAGGGCATCCTGGGCGTTCCGCTCGAACACGTGCCCGCACTGCGGCTCGCCGACCTCGCCGACCACCCGGCCGCGGCGGGCTTCCCTCCGCAGCACCCGCCGATGCACGCGTTCCTCGGCGTCCCGATCGACGTGCGGGGCACCGTCTTCGGCAGCCTGTACCTCACCCACGGCAGCCCGGGGGTGACCTTCGACGAGGCCGACGAGGTTGCCGCGCGCACGCTCGCGTCGGCGGCGGCGGTCGCCATCGACAACGCCCAGCTGTTCGAACGGGTCCGGACCTCGGCGCGCTGGGCCGACGCCGGCAGGGAGCTGACGACGGCGCTGCTGTCGGGAACCGTGACCGATCCGCTGCGGCTGGTGGCCGAACGCGCCAGCGATCTGCTGGGCGCGCACCGGGCGGTGGTCCTGCTTCCCGACGGTGAACCCGCGACGCACGTCGTCCTGGCGGCCCAGGCGGGCGCCCCGGCCGGCGACGGCGTGGGCAGCCGAATCCCGATCGACCTCCTCTTCGACGACGACGCCACGGCCAGGGACGTCCTGGAGTCCACGGCGCCGCTGCTGACCGACGGCTTCGCCGATGGTGGCGCGACCGACACCGGCCAGGCGCTCGTCCTGCCCCTGCGCACCCCCACCGCCAGCCTCGGTGTCCTCGTGCTCAGCCGAGCCGCCGACGGCAGCCGGTTCGGCGCCGACCTCCTCGACCTGGCGGCAGACTTCGGCCAGCACGCCGCGCTCGCCCTGGACCTCGCCGCCGCCCGTGACCGGGAGAGCGCGCTCACCGTGCTCGCCGATCGCGAACGCATCGCGCACGACCTGCACGATCACGTGATCCAGCGGCTGTTCGCGGCCGGACTGGACCTGCAGGGCACCATCGCCCGATCGCAGGCGCCGGAGATCGATCAGCGGCTCAGCCGCACCCTCGACGATCTCCAGTCGATCGTCGAGACCATCAGGTCGACGATCTTCGACCTGCGGCCGCCGGCCGGCCGGCCGGACCTCCGCGCCCGGTTGTCCCGGGTGGTCACCGACCTGGTGGCCGATCACGGCATCGCCACGACCGTGCGCGTCTCCGGGCCGACCGACGGGCTCACCGATCAGGTGGCCGAACACGCCGAGGCCGTCGTGACCGAGGCCGTCAGCAACGTGCTGCGCCACGCGCATGCGACCCGGCTGACGGTGACGGCGACGGTCGCCGACGACGTGGTCCTGGAGGTGCGTGACGACGGCGTGGGCATCCCCGCCGACAACGTGCGGCGCAGCGGGCTGGCCAACATGGCCCGACGCGCCGAGTTGCTCGGCGGCCGCTGCACCGTCGGCACCGCCACCGAGACCACCAACGCGACCGCCACCGAGACCGCCACCGAGGCAGGCACCGGCACGTGCGTGCGCTGGACGGTGCCACTGCGCTGAGCGCGGCGCTCAGTCGGCGTATTCGAGGTCGGCACCGAAACCGAACAGTCGCCCGGTGATTCGCGTCGGAACGATGCGGACGTAGCGCAGCTTGGGGGTCGACGTCCAGGGCAGCACGTGAGCGGCCTCGGCGCGAGCGATGTCCGCCTGGGTCTCCACGACCTCGGCCCGGCCCTGCACCACCACGCTCCAGCCCCTGGCGACGTCGTGGTCGTCGGCCTCGAATGCCACCAGGGCGTTGACCACCACGCTCGCGAGCTTCGTACCCTCGGCGGTGCGGATCACGATCGTGCGGTCCTGGACGGCGTAGTTCACCGGGAACACGTCGGGTTGCCCGTCGACGCTGACGGCGAGCCGGCCGAGTGAACCCCCGGCGAGGCGGTCCCAGCTGTCGGACTCACTCAGTTCGCCGTAACCGCTCATGCAGCGAGAATGCTCGGGAAGTGCCCGGCCGACCAGGGTCGGCGGCAGTCGGCCGCGAAGGACCAAAGTCCCTCCCGCGGGGGGCCTTCGGCCCGTGTCTGCGACTGTCGGTAACGCTTACCTTGAGATCATGACCTACGTGATCGGCTCTGCGTGCATCGACGTCATGGACAAGGGGTGCGTGGCGGAGTGCCCCGCCGACTGCATCTACGAGGGCGCCCGTTCGATGTACATCAACCCCGACGAGTGCGTCGACTGCGGTGCGTGCAGCATCGCGTGCCGGGTCGACGCCATCTACTACGAGACCGACCTGCCCGACGAGGACTCAGAACACCTCGCCGACAACGCCGCGTTCTTCCGCGACCCACTGCCCGGCCGCACGGTACCGCTGGGCATGCCCGGCGGCGCCCGCGCGCTGGGCCCCGTCGGCGTGGACACCCCGCTGGTGGCCGCGATGGCGCCCAACACCACCGCCGCCCACTGATGCCGACCGTGACCGGCATTCCCGTGGCCGCGGTCGAGGACGCCGTCCAGATCGCCTGTCGCGCACCGTCGTACCACAACAGTCAACCGTGGCGATGGGTCTGCTCGGGGGGCGCGCTGCACCTGTTCGTCGACACCGATCGCCTGGTCGCCACCGACCATGCCGGACGCCAGGCGTTGATCAGCTGCGGCGCTGCCCTGCACCACGTGCGCGTGGCGCTGGCGAGTAGCGGATCGACGGTCACGGTCGACTACGTCCCGGACCCGACCGACGCGCGGCACGTCGCCACCGTCCGGTGGACGATGCACGGCGACGCCGCACCCGTCGACCTCCGGCTCGCCGACGCCATCGTGGCCAGGCGCACCGACCGACTGCCGTTGGCCGCGCCACCGGACTGGCCGGCGCTCGAGGCCGCCCTGCGCAGCGCGGTGGGCGATCTGGCCCTCGTCGACACCGTGGCCGACGACGACCTACCCATGCTCGTCGAGGCCTCCGCCCTCACCGAGTCGCTGCGCCTCTACGACTCGGCCTACCACGCCGAGATGAGTTGGTGGACCGCGCCGTTCGAGGTGTCCGACGGCATCCCCCGTAGCGCCCTGGTGTCGGCCGCCGAGAGCGACCGCGTGGCGATCGGCCGCACCTTCCCGGTGATCAGCCACCGCGAGCGGCGCCCGCAGATCGGCGAGGACCGCGCCGCCGTGCTGGTGCTGTCGGTGGCCGACGACACCCGTGAGGCCCTGCTGGCCTGTGGCGAGGCGCTGTCGGCCGTGCTGCTCGAGGCCACCGCCGCGGGACTGTCCACCGGGACGCTGTCACACCTCACCGAGATCGAGGCGAGCCGCGACGTCGTCAGGACGCTCACCGGCAGGCGGCACCCGCAGGTGTTGGTGCGCATCGGGCTCGCCCCGGTGTTGGACGACGTCCCGCCGCCGACGCCCCGCAGGCCGCTGGCCGATGTCCTCGTGTTCGCGCCACAATGACTCATGCCCGGACTCATGCCCACACTCGTGCCCAAACTCGTGCCGAAGGTCACGGTGTTCCTGGTGGACGACCACGAAGTGGTGCGGCGCGGCTTGATCGACCTGCTCGGCGACGACCCCGACCTCGAGGTCGTCGGTGAGGCGGGCTCCGTGGGCGAGGCCCTGGCGCAGATCCCGCAGGCCGCACCGGACGTCGCCGTCCTCGACGTCCGACTCCCCGACGGCAACGGCATCGAGCTGTGCCGGGAGTTGCTGGCGCGCATGCCCGGCCTGCGGTGTCTGATGCTGACGTCGTTCACCTCCGACGAGGCGATGATCGACGCCATCCTCGCCGGCGCAAGCGGATACGTGGTCAAGGACATCCGCGGCCTGGAGTTGGCCAGGGCCATCAAGGACGTCGGTGCGGGCCGCTCCCTGCTCGACAGCCGCGCCACCGCCGCACTGATGGCCTCGCTGCGCAAGTCCGCCGAGCACACCGACCCCCTCGCCGATCTCACCGACCAGGAACGCGTCCTGCTCGGACTGATCGGCGAAGGCCTCACCAACAAGCAGATCGCCGAGCGCATGTTCCTGGCCGAGAAGACCGTGAAGAACTACGTGTCCCGCGTGCTGGCGAAGCTCGGAATGCAGCGCCGCACCCAGGCCGCGGTGTTCGCGTCGAAGCTCGGACAACCACGACCGGCAGAGTAACCTCGGCCACCATGGTGACCACGCAGACCACGTTCCGACGCCTCGTCGCCGCGGGGGCACTGGCGCTCGCGGCGCTGGGCGTACCCGCCGCACTCGCCCACGGCGTGGCGTCCGCCCCGCTCGCGGAGTGCAGTTCCGGCGAGGAGATGGACGTGTTCACCACCAACTGCACGCCGTTCCTGGTGCCGAATTCGCCCGGCGGGTTCACCACCGACGCCGCCAACCCCGACATCCCCGAGATCGACGGCGTGCCCTGCACCGGTCGCGACAGCGGCGCCTGCATCGGCCTGTCCGAGGATCAGGCCGGGCCGCAACCGGTTCCCCGCTCGACCATCAGCTCCAGCCCGTAGCGGTAGGGCCTGTTAGTGGCTCGGTAGGGCCGTCAGCGTGCGGTCGGCTGGTTCTGCGTGATGCAGTGGATGCCGCCGCCGCGTCCGAAGAGCGGGCGGGCGTCGACCGTCGCGACCGTGCGGCCCGGGTACTGCTCGGCGAGGATCGCGGCGGCCTCCGCATCGCGCCGCTCGCCGAACCCGCACGCGATCACGCCGCCGTTGACCACCACGTGGTTGATGTAGCTGTAGTCGACGAAACCCTCGTCGTCACGCAGAGTCTCCGGTGCCGGCATCTCGACGATCTCCCACGGGCGCCCGGCCGCGTCGTGGCTGTCCTCCAGCACGGCACGGATCTCCTTGCACACCTGATGATCCGGGTGTGCAGCATCCTGCTGCGCATGCAGCAGCAGCCGGCCGGGCGAGGTGATGGCGGCGACGATGTCGACGTGCCCGCGCGTGCCGTACCGCTGCGAGTCGCGCGTCAGGCCGCGGGGCAGCCAGATGACGTGCGTGGCGCCGATGGTCCTGGCCAGCTCGGCCTCCACGTCGGCGTGCGTCAGGCTCGGATTGCGCCCGGGATCCAGTTGCACGGTCTCGGTCACCAGCACGGTGCCCTCACCGTCGACCTGGATGCCACCGCCCTCGTTGACCATCGCCGACGCCACGACGGGAACCCCGGCGAAGCCGGCCACGGCGGCCCCGATCTTCTCGTCGTGATCCCACCTCGCCCAGTCCTGGGCACCCCAGCCGTTGAACACCCAGTCGACCGCAGCCACCGAGCCGTCCGCCGCATGCACGAACGTCGGACCCATGTCGCGCATCCACGCATCGTTCAACGGCGCCTCCACCACGTCGACGTCCGCCGACAGGTAACGCGCCGCGGCATCCCGCTCCTGGGGGTCCACCACGACGGTGACCGGCTGGAACTCCGCGACCGCGTGCGCCACGGCCGCCCACGTCGTCCGCGCCTCGTGCGCGTCGGCCTCGGTGTCCCCCAGGGAGTAGCCGGTCACGGGAAACGCCATCCAGACCCTGTCCTGCGGGCCCGTCTCACTCGGCATCCGGTACGTCGTCGGCGATTCGTCGGTCACCACTGGCCCTCTCGTCGTGTGCCCCAGCATCTCGGCCCAGCATCTCGGCCCCCAGCATCGTAGTGTCGCCCCGTCGACGGCACCAGCATGGTGAGCAGGGGCTGCGAGCCGACCAGACGGTGACGCCCCATGCGCATCGCCGATGTCTCCGACCTTCGCCAATATCTCTGCCGGACAACGTCTTCCACGACGCCGCCGCCGCAGACGACAAACGGGGGCGTCCGGCAGCGCCTCCCGCGGGCGGCTCCTCTCGGCGGCAACGAGGCCGTTTCGGTTTCGCACCCGGTCCTGCCGCGATAGTGTCTGGCAGTGACCAGCTCTCGGACGAACTCCAGGCTCCTCGCCGTCGCCGCGTCGGCTCTCGTCATCCTCGGCATGGCCGGGTGCGCCCCTCCCGAGAAGAAGGACTCCGGCGGGCAAACTCAGTCCGGTGTGAACGCCAGGGAGGCCACCTCGGCCGCCGACTTCGGCGGCATGGACGGCCTGGTCGAGGCCGCCAAGGCCGAGGGCGAACTCAATGTCATTGCGTTGCCGCCGGATTGGGCGAACTACAAGGCGATCATCGACACGTTCTCCGACAAGTACGGCATCAAGGTCAACTCCGCCCAACCCGACGCCAACAGTCAGGACGAGATCAACGCGGCCAACCAGCAGAAGGGCAAGAGCACCGCACCCGACGTCTTCGACCTCGGGCAGGCCATCGCGCTGGCCAACACCGCCATGTTCGCGCCGTACAAGGTCGCCACGTTCGACAGCATCCCGGCCCAGTTCAAGGACCCCAACGGCACCTGGGTCAACGACTACGGCGGCTACAGCTCCATCGGTTACGACTCGGCCAAGGTTCCGGAGATCACCGCCTTCAACGATCTGCTCAAGCCCGAGTTCCAGGGCAAGGTGGCCCTCAACGGCGATCCCACGACCGCCAGCGCCGCGGCCAACGGCGTGCTGATGGCGTCGATCGCCAACGGCGGATCCGTCGACGACATCGCCCCCGGCGTCGACTTCTTCGTCCGACTCAAGCAGGCGGGCAACTTCCTGCCCGTCGACCCGACGCCGGCCACCATCGAGTCCGGTCAGACCCCCGTCGTCATCGACTGGGACTACCTCAACTCCGCCGAGACCAAGAAGATCCCGACGTGGAAGGTGTTCGTTCCCCAGAACGCCCTCGTCGGTGGCTACTACTTCCAGGCGATCAACAAGGAGGGCCCGCACCCCGCGGCAGCGCGGTTGTGGCAGGAGTTCCTCTACAGCGACGAAGGACAGAACCTCTACCTGAAGGGTCTGGCGCGACCCGTGCGCGCCGACGCCATGGAGCAGGCGGGCACCGTCGACAAGGACGCGCTCGCGGCGCTGCCCAAGGTCACGGGCACGCCGGTGGTGCCCACCGACGCCCAGAGCAAGGCGATGGCCGAGTACCTCGGCGCCAACTGGTCGAAGGTGATCAGCTGATCCGGACACCCTGAGCGGTCAGCTCGGCCTGCACTGCGTCGACGGCGACGTCGTCCAGTGCACGGCCGGTGCGCACCGACAGCGCAGCCGCGACGCCGGCCCCCTGGCCGGTGACGGCGCAACACGACATGTTGCGCGTCGCGGCGTGCGCGATGCGGTCGCCGCCGGTGGCGCGCCCCGCGACGACGAGGTTGCGCACCGCCTTCGGCAGCAGCGAGCGGTACGGGATCTGCATGTAGCGACCGGTGGTCGGCAGGACCAGCACGCCGTAGCCGTCGATGAACTCCGGGTAGATGCCGATGCTGTCGTCGAACCGCCCCTGCTCGCGCACGTCGGCTTCGGTGAGGTTGTAGACGGCGTCGATCTTGCGGGTGTCGCGGATGCCGATCGTCATGCCGAAGTTGCGCAGCCGCGCCGACTCGCACCCGGGGGTGTAGCGCCGCAAGGCCTCGATCGCCAGCATCGCCTGGCGACGACCCTCGATCTCGTAGCGTGTCAGGCTGTCGGGATCGGTGCCGTCGCACCCCGACAGGTGGACCAGGTTCATGTACGTCAGCTCGCCGGTGTCGTGCATGGCGCCCCAGGTGCCGCCGATGGTGTTGAGGTGCGCCGGCAGCAACCCGTCGGCGATGGCCTTGGCGAAGGGCTTGCCGAGGTACGGCGAGAACATGTCGGCGTCCTTCTCGGCGGTCTCCTCCGCCGCGAATTCCCCCGCCGCCCAATCACGATAGGTCTGCGGGTCCTCGGCGACCCCCTTGAGGAACGCGGCCTTGTCGACGCCGGCGAGGTGGAACATCACCGACGCGGCCATCATGTCCTCGACCGGGGTGCGGTGCACGGGCGCCCCGGCGCGGGTGGCGACGTCGGCGTCACCGGTCGCGTCGACGACCCGGTCGGCCAGGATGGCCTCACGGCCCGCCTTCGACTCGGTGACGATGCCGATGATCGTGTCACCGTCCATCAGGGGCGCCACGAACTGCCGGTGCAGCATCGCGTGGACACCCGCTTTCTCCACCAGTTCGTCGGCGACGAGCTTGAAGCCCTCGGAATCCAATTCGTAAGACAGTGACTGGCTTTCGGGCACCGCGGCGCCCATCTCCTTGGCACGCTGCTCGAACTCCCAGCCGATCCCACCCGCCTCGACGGTCTGCTCGTGCCGGTACCAGGCGAAGCCCTCGACGCCGACGGCGGTGATGTTGCCGCCGAAGCACCCGAACCGCTCCACCAGCGCCACGCGCACCCCCGACCGCGCGGCGGCCAGCGCGGCGGCCAGGCCGCCCGGACCGGACCCGACCACCACCACGTCGGTCTCGTGGATGACGTCGATCTGGCGACTGGGTTCGGTGATGGTGCGGGGGCGTACCGGCATGAGGCCAGATCCTATCCGGTCACGCGACACTCGCCACCTTGCACGACGACGCCGAAAACTCCGTCACCGCAACGCAGGACGGCTGCGACGCATCAGAGTTCGACGGCTGTTCACCTGGCCGAAAGCGGGGCGCGTCGGGCGGCAGCAGCGGGACCAGCCGGGCACCGCTGACACCGGTCAGCAACGCCACCAGCTGGGCGGGCACGTTGGTCGCCGCGTAGAGCCCGCCGAACACGATCTGTGCGGGCAACGCCAGCAGCGTCGGCAGACCCGCCATCAGGTCGTTGCCGAACGTGAACACGTAGTACGGGATGGAGGCGAAGATGGTGCGCGCACCCAATGCCACCTGCGTGCCGATGTCGGGGTAGCCGTTCTGCGCGATCGCCGTCCGCAGGGCCTGCACCAGGTCGTCGGGTAGCACGTCCCCGGCCCCCAGCGTGGTCAACGAGACGCCGTCGGATCCCGCGCGGGGTGTCCCGCCGAACAGCTGCATCACGGTCGGCGTGGTGTCGACGATCTGGTAGCGCTGGTTGACGTAGCCGTCCTTGAAGCCCGGCCCGTCGGCGATGACGAACGTCGCGGTCTCGTCGGGCGATTGAAAGCCGTGCCCGAACCCCTGCTGCGGTTGGTGACCGTGGTCGGTGACCACCAGGATGGTCCAGTCCTCGTCGAACTGCTCCTCGCGAGTCCGCACCGCCGCCATGATGTCGCCGAGGTTGTCGTCCATGTTGCGGATGGCATCCCGGTACTGCTGCGAGCTGCCGCCGTACATGTGCCCGTTCTCGTCGACGCCGACGAAGTAGGAGAACAGGAAGTTGGGGGTCTGCGCACCGGAGCCGATGGCGGCGACCGTCGACTGCGCGACGGCGTCGTCGGTGGCCAGCCAGTTGGTGTCCCCCGCCACCTGCGGGACGAACACGTTGCGGTCCACGGGTTTCGAGCCGGCGGCCGCGATCGCGTTGATGACGTCCCAGTTGGCGACGGTCATGGTCTCGATGTCGGGGTTCATGGTCTCGAGCTGGTTGAACACCGTGGGCCACCGGTCGTAGGTCCACGGTGTGAACACGTTGTTGATCACGCCGGTGCGCTCTCCCCAGACGCCGGTGAGGATCGTCGACCAGGACGGGTTGGAGATCGTGGTGTGCCCGACGATGCTCGCCGCCGCGGTGGTGCTGGTGTTCAGCAGCGTGAAGAAGTTCTGGTTGTAGTCGTCGGCGAGGATGCGGCCGAGGTTGGTGCCGTCGATGCCGATCACCAGCACGCGCTGGGTGGTCGGGTCGACGTCTTGGGGCGGCGGCACCAGCGCGGCGACCGGGCGTGCGGCGGCAACGGTCGTGCGCGGGAACAGGATTCGCTCGAACTCGGTGCGTACTGCGGAGAGTACGGCCGTCAGGATGGGAAATTGGAGCGGTGATCCGGGTGCGGGATGGAGGATCGGGTGCAGCACGGCGGCCACGAAATCGGTGACGAGGCCCACCAGGGTCTTGGGGGTCGGGGGTGGCGACGTGACGGCGGCGGCCGCGAGCGTGCTGGTGCGCGGCGCCCGCTCCCCCACCGCGGCCGTCCGGATGGAGGGGATGGCGGCCGGACCCGTCGCGGCCGGTGCGGGTTCGGGCGGGGTGACCGCGGCGGTCGACGAGGCCGTGTCCGGATTGGTCGGCTCCGGGTCGGTTGCCCGCGGCGTGGTGGGTGGGATGGCGGGCCGTGCGGTGGGCGGGATGGTGGGCCGTGCGGTGGGCGGGGTGGCGGGCCATGCGGTGGACTGGGCGCGGGTCTCGGCGGTGGTCTTGCTCCGGCTCGGCGAGGTCTGCGGCGCTGCGGAGTCGTTCGCGGCCGGGGTGGTCGGCTCGGTATCGGACGGCTCGGTGTCGGACGGGTCGGTATCGGACGGGTCGGCGTCGGACGGGTCGGCGGTGTGAGTCTTGAGGCGGCCGACCGGCTTCGGCGCCGAACGCGCGTTCGCCGCACGCTCCCGACCGGTGATGCCCGTCGCGCTGCTGGTGGGCTTCGACGACGCTGGCCGTTTCGGGGACCCGGTGCCGTCGGACCCGGTGCCGTCAGAAGAGGCGGACGACGACGGCGAATCGTCGTTGGGGTCCGCGTAGGCGACCCCCGTGGCCAGTGACATCCCCGCGCCGATGCCGACACCCAGGGCCACCGCCAACGCTCCGACGCGGCCCACCGCTGCCGCACCGCCCATGTCGACCCCTCTCGCTCACCCGCGTGCGAAAACTAACGCGCGCGCAGGTTCCTGGCAGCCGATTGACGTCATTCGCATGAGTTCGGGAGTCCACCCCGACACGACGGTTCACCCCGACACGACGGTAGCCCCCATCTCCCAGGGGCCTCATTCACTCCTACGGGCACTGCTCCGTCTCGATCCGTACGACACCGAATTCAACTGGAGTGCCGGACGAAAACGTGGCGCCGGGAGGCGGGTTCGATGTGCAGACCTGCCAATTACGATCCATTACCTGCGCCCTGCCCTGACCAGTGAGGTCAGTCGATGTGCTGTAGAACGCCGGATTTTGCGTCACGGACTGAACCGCGTCTTGGGCAGCCTGCAGATCACGGCCAATCAAATTCGGCATCGTCCACGACGTCGACTCCGGCACGGCCGCTGCGGGGGCCGACGAACCCGGAGCAGGACCCGCGATAGCGCTGGTCGGCTGCGTGACCGTGACGGTCTGCGCCGGCGGCGCCGCCGGGCTGGAACAAGCCGCAACAGTTGCGGCCGACGCCACAACCCCCATGATTAGTTTTGAAGTTCTCCCCATTCGCTGGAGTGTAATCAGCAACTCCGCAGCGAAGACGCAGAATTTGGACCACTTTCCTTCAGAAAAGCGGCGAGCGCGTATCGAGGTCAGAGCCCATGTCATTTGTCCCTCGCGCCGAAAAAAAGAAGCCCCCATTTCTGGGGGCTTCTCCCTGGTGTTTCTCGTGGAGCCGCCGGGAATCGAACCCGGGTCCAACGGCATTCCCTCGAGGCTTCTCCGTGCGCAGTTCGCTATGCCTCTACTCGGATCTCCCGATCACGCGAACGAGTCGAGATGACGATCCCAGTCGCTGTTTGATGTCCCCACGGGTTCCGCGACCGAACCCGTGGGTGGGTCCCTCTAGCTGATGCCAGGGTCCGGGCCGAGGGCGCTCCCGGTCTGACAGACACACCGTCGCTTAGGCAGCGAGGGCGTAGTCGCGCTGATTGGAATCGGCGCTTAATTGGTTGCAACGACGCTCACGGTGGTCGGTTGCCTGCACCGGCACGCTTCCCTTGATTCGATGCGCGATGTCGAAACCGTTCGGCCCCTCGCATCCCCGCCGACCATCGGCAGGACCACTCATTGTAGCGGTCGGTTCAGCAATCGCCAGCCGGTTTTCATTCCCCGTCCGGGTGGCGCCCGGTGCCGGGGCGGGGCGAGCGCATCCCGTCCACCATCGGCGCCGGCCTGCCGAAGCGATACCCCTGCGCCAGCCGCGCGCCCGCGGCGAAGATGGTGGCCGCCTGCGACGTGGTCTCGATGCCCTCCACGATCACGTCGACGCGCAGGTCCTCGCACAACCCGATGACCGACCGGTACAGCGCGGCATCGCGGTGCGGTTCAATGCCGACGGTCAGCGACCGGTCGAGCTTGACCAGGTCGACGGGCAGCGCGTGCAGATAGGTCAACGACGAGTACCCGGCGCCGAAGTCGTCGAGGGCCACCCGCACGCCCGTCGCCTGCAGTCGGCGGATCGCCGCGGCACCGGCCGCCAGGTCCACGATGGGAACCGACTCGGTGATCTCGAGCACCAGCTGCTCCGGGCGCACCCCGTGCCGCGCGAGCACCTCCCCGACCGCCGCCTCGAACTCCCGGCTGCCGAGGCGCGCGGCACCCACGTTCACGTGGAACGGCAACGTGATGCCCGCCGCCACGATCTCCCCGCACACCGTGTCCAGGACCAGCTCGTCGAACTCGGCGCCCAGGCCCGCCGCCTCGGCGTCGGCCACGAACGTCTCGGGCGAGACCACGGTGCCGTTGGGTGCGGTCCACCTGGCCAGGGCCTCCACGGCCGCCGGCGCCACCTCGGGCAGTCTGACCACGGGCTGGTAGACCACGTGGAAGCCCGCGGGCGCGCCACCGCGGGCCCGGCGCAGCGCGGTCGGGAAGTCCATGCCCGCCACGGCGGACTGCCGGTACCGCACCGCCGAATCCTTGCCCTGGCGCTTGCCCGCGTACATCGCGTTGTCGGCGCGGCGCAGCAGTTCGTCCGACGACAGCGGCGGATCGTCGGGGTCGAGCGTGACCAGCCCCATGCTGGCGTGCACCCGCACCGTCTGGCCGTGCACGGCGATCGGCGCCCGCAGCGCGGCGCGGTACCGGTCGGCGTACGACTCGGGCGGCTCCACCCCGTCGCCGGAGCCGCCCTCGAGACCGCCCTCGAGACCGCCCTCGACCAGGATGCCGAACTCGTCGCCCCCGATCCGCGCCACGGTGTCGGTCTCGCGGGCGCACCCCGTCAGCCGCTGCGCCACCGTCTGCAGCAGGCCGTCACCCGCGGCGTGACCGTACTGGTCGTTGACGTCCTTGAAGTCGTCGAGGTCCAGGTAGATCACCACGAACGGGCGGCCGCCGTCCAAGGCGGCATCCAGTCGCTGGGCGAACGTCATGCGATTCGGCAGCCCGGTGAGCGAGTCGTGGCTGATCTGGTAGACCAGCCGGCGCTGACCGGCGAGAACCCGCCCCAGCAGCGCGCGGTTCTCCTGGACGGTGGCGATCTGCCGCAGCACCAGCAGGGCCACGATCGTGACGCTCAACAACGTCTGAACCAAGTCGACGCGTTCGCCCGCCCACACGTGGAAGCACATCAGCACGCCGATGCCCAGCGCCCCGACGTAGGGCAGCAGCAGCTGCGACCACGTCATGATGCGGCCGCTGCGGAAGTCCGACCCCGGCGGCCCGGGCCGCAGCGGCAGCACGGCGAACGCCACCATCAAGGGCGCCACGACGAAACCGATGCGCGCCCACGCCCGGGCGTCGTCGACCCCGATGGCGCTGAGATAGGCGACGAGCCGATCCGACGTGATCAGCGTGACGACGCCCCCGGCGAACAGCAGGAAGCTCAGCCGATGGCGGCGGCCCGCCCCGTAGGCGATGCCGAACGCCGCGGCCACCACCACGACGACCAGGCCGAGCGCGGCGTACGCCGGGGACTCCGGCCGCCCGCCCGGGACCGGCACCACCGCGTCCCGGCGGGAACTCAACTCCGACGACCACACCAACACCGCGAACGACGCCGCCGCGACGAGGGCGTCGACCAGCAGCACGAGCACCGAGTGCGGGCTCCACGTCGCCGGGGTCTCGGACTGCGCGCGGCCATAGCCGTCCCACACCAGCACCAGCAGCGCCGCCAACGCGAAGATCAGGAACGCGTAGTGCCAGACCGCCGCCGCCGGGGCGGGCTCGGTGATCCCGCCACCCGCGTGCTGCCACCAGATGGCCTGTCCCGTCAGCCAACTGCAGATGGCCGCCGCCGCGAGCAGCCGCCACGTGCGCGGCGGACCCGAGAGCCGCCAGGCCGACACCACCGCGCAGGCGATGGCTCCCACGCAGACGACGGCCTGAAGCCCGGCCTCCATGTATCGCCAGAAGGCGGGATCCCCGACGAGTTCCAACGCATTCACGACGCCGAGGGCCGTGACCACCGCAAATAGACCGAGGCGTAAGTAAGAACCCGGAACGGTCGCGACCCTCGCGACCAGGCGACGGCCCATGGCGCGGCACTTTACCTGGTAGACGGTAACGCTGCGTGCACGGTCGGCTCACCGGACGCCTGCGTCGCCCACCGGCGGGTACGCGCACCCCGGCACCGTCAGCGACCGCCAGCGGTCAGCGCATCCCCTTGGCCCGGCGGCCCAGCTCCCGGGTGATCTCGCGCGTCGCATCGCGCTTGGCGATGTCCTGCCGCTTGTCGTGCGCCTGCTTGCCGCGGGCGAGCGCCAACTCCACCTTGACCTTGCCGCCCGTGAAGTACAGCGACAGCGGGACCAGCGTCAGGTTGCCGTCGCGGATCTTGCCGGTGAGGTTGTCGATCTGCTTGCGGTGCAACAGCAGTTTGCGGTTGCGGCGCGTCGCGTGGTTGGTCCACGTGCCGTGCGAGTACTCCGGGATGTGCAGGTTGCGCAGCCAGATCTCGCCGTCGTCGACGGTGGCGAAGGCGTCCGCCAGCGACGCCGTGCCGTCGCGCAGACTCTTCACCTCGGTGCCCATCAGCGCGACGCCGGCCTCGAAGGTCTCGAGGATGGCGTAGTCGTGCCGGGCCTTGCGATTGGTCGCGACGACCTTGTTGTTCGCCTTCTCGTCCGCCTTGGCCGCCGCGGGCGACTTGTTCTTCGACATGGCTATCGCCGCACGTACAGCCGCAGCGTGGCGTACGCCGTGATGCCGGCCATCACCACGCCCACGAACAGCAGGATCGGCGAGATGTAGAGGATGTCGGCGTAGTCGATGCGGGCGATGAGGTTCGCGTCGTAGAACTGGTTGAGCGCGTTCTCCAGGAACAGCGCCCGCACGGTGACGAGCCCGAGGATGGCGATCACCACGCCGATGAACGCCGCGAGCATCGCCTCGACCAGGAACGGCAGCTGCGTGTACCACCGGCTGGCGCCCACCAGGCGCATGATCCCCACCTCCGTCCGCCGGGTGTACGCCGCGACTTGGACCATGTTGGCGATCAGCAGGATCGCACCGATCGCCTGCACCAGCGCCACCGCGAACGCCGCGTTGCTCAACCCGTCGAGCACCGCGAACAACCGGTCCACCAGATCCTTCTGGTTGAGCACGTTGAGGACGCCGGGCTGGCCCACCATGGCCTCGTCGAAGCCGGCGTGCTTCTCCGGGTCGTCGAGCTTGACGATGAACGACGCCGGGAAGGCATCGCGACCCGCGACGTCCTTGTACTGCGGGAACTTCGTGATCGCATCGTCGTAGGCCTGGTCGCGGTTGAGGAACCGCACCGAGCGCACGTCGTCGCGTTCCTCGATCTGCGTGCGCAGCGCCTTGCACGGATTGGCATCGCACGTCGGGTCGTTGGCCGACACGTCGTTGGTGAGGAACACCTGGCTCTCCACCCGGTCCAGGTAGATCGCCTTGGAGCTGTCGGCGAGCCGCACGACCAGCAGACCACCGCCGAACAGGCCGATCGAGATGGCGGTCGTCAAGATCATGGCGACCGTCATCGTGACGTTGCGACGAAATCCCGTGAGGACCTCGTTGATGAGAAAGCCGAAGCGCACCTAGCGATCCATTCCGTAGACACCGCGCTGTTCGTCGCGGATCAGACGTCCGAGTTCGAGTTCGATCACCCGCTGGCGCATCGAGTCGACGATGTGATGGTCGTGCGTCGCCATCAGGACCGTGGTTCCCGTGCGGTTGATCCGCTCCAGGAGGTCCATGATGTCCTTGCTCGTCTCCGGGTCCAAATTGCCCGTGGGCTCGTCGGCCAGCAGCACCAGTGGCCGGTTGACGAAGGCCCTGGCGATGGCGACGCGCTGCTGCTCGCCACCGGACAGCTCGTTGGGGAGCCGGTTGGCCTTGCCCGACAGCCCGACCATCTCGAGCACGTCGGGGACGACGCGGTTGATCACGTCGGACCGCTTGCCGATGACCTCGAGGGCGAACGCCACGTTCTCGAACACCGTCTTCTGCTGGAGCAGGCGGAAGTCCTGGAACACGCAGCCCAACACCTGCCGCAGGCTCGGGATGTGCCGGTTGGCCAGCTTGTTGACGTGGAACTTCGACACCCGGATGTCGCCGTGGGTCGGGTGTTCCTCGGCCAGCAGCAGGCGCATGAACGTCGACTTGCCCGATCCCGAAGGACCGATGAGGAACACGAACTCACCCTTGTCGATCTTGAGCGACACGTTGTCCAGGGCTGGGCGGGCCGAGGACTTGTACTGCTTGCTCACGTGGTCGAGGGTGATCATCACGGCACGCCAGTGTAGCCGGGTGCGGCGCGCGAGCCGACCTACCGCTGCGGCGCAGGCGCCGGTGCAGGCGTCGGTGCGGGAAGGCCCGGCAGCGTGGGCAGCGGGAACGGCAGGCCCGGCAGCAGCGGCGGCGCCGTGGTGGTCGGCGTACCCGTGATGGTCGTCGGCGGCAGCGGACCCGGCCCGTCGGGGTCGACGACCGTCGTCGGCACCTGGTCGGGTCCCACCGACGTCGCACTGGTCGGCGTCTCCGGCGTCGTCGACGGCTCGGTGGTCGTGGGTGTCGTCGTGGTCGTCGTGGTCGTGGTCTCGGTGGGCCGCGCCGTGCGCGTCGGCTCGGCGACGTTGGTGCGCGGCACCCAGGTGTACTCCGGATCCGGGACGAACCCGGGGGGCACCACGGCCGTCTCGGGCGGCAGCGGCGGCGCCGGCGGCGGCTGGTAGGTCTGATACAGCCACGACGTCACACAGAAGGCCACGATCAGGCCGAACGTCGACGTCCGCATCCGGCCCCAAAAGATGTAGTTCGGCCAGCCCCGGTCGTCACCTTCGCGGCGCAGGGTGAACTTCTTCACGACTGCTGCTCCCGTCCCTGCGGCGTCGGGTCGGGGCGCACCGAGGAGAGCGGATGCGAGATGGTCTCGACCTTCGGCCCCTCCTTGTGGTTGGTGGCGATGCCTGCCGTGGTGAGCGCGGCGATGATGCGGATCCGCAGCCGCCGACCCACCTCGAACTGCTTGCCCGGCAGGGTGCGGGCCACCATCCGCAGGTTCACGGTGTCCAGCTCGATCGACTCCACGCCCATCAGCTGCGGTGTGTCGAGCAGCAGCGCACTGAGGTGCTTGTCCTCCATGGCGTGCTGGCCCACCTCGTGGAGCACCTCGTTGACGCGGTTGAGGTCGGCGCTCGCGGGCACCGGGATGTCGACGACGGCGCGGGCCCAGTCCTTCGACATGTTCAGTGACCGGACGATGTTGCCGTTGGGGACCGTGAACACCTCGCCCTCACTGGTCCGCAGCTTCGTGACCCGCAACGTCACCTCTTCGACCGTGCCCTCGGCGGGGTCGGTGGCGCCGATCATGCTCAGCTGCACGAGGTCGCCGAAGCCGTACTGGCGCTCGGTGATGATGAAGAACCCCGCCAGCAGGTCCTGGACGAGTTTCTGCGCGCCGAAGCCCAACGCCGCACCGAGGACCGCCGCCGGCGCCACCAGTGAGCCCACCGGAATGTCGATGACGTCGGTGATCTCGACGGCGACCATGACGAACACGATGACGATGGACACCCACGAGATCACCGATGCCACGGCCTGCCGGTGCTTGGCGCTCTCACTGCGGACCAGTTGATCGCTGGCCTGGTACTCGGCGTCGATGCGACGCGTCACCTTGCGCGCCACCCAGTTGATGAACCGCGCGATGAGCAGAGCGGTGATGATCAGCAGCACGATCCGCAGGCCGCGCGTGATGATCCATTCACCGATCTCGCCGCGCCAGAAGTCGTGCCAGCGCTGGCTCCAGTCGAAGGCCAGAAGGCTAGTCGTCGTCATCTTTCCTATTGCGCCAGCGGATGCCGGCCTCGATGAGCCCGTCGATGTCGCCGTCGAGGACGGCGGACGGGTTGCCGGTCTCGTACTCGGTACGCAGGTCCTTCACCATCTGGTACGGCTGCAGCACGTACGACCGCATCTGGTTGCCCCAGGAACTTCCGCCGTCCCCCTTGAGGGCGTCCATCTCGGCGCGCTCCTCCTGGCGTTTGCGTTCCAGCAGCCTGGCCTGCAGCACGCGCATCGCCGCCACCTTGTTCTGGAGCTGCGACTTCTCGTTCTGGCAGGTGACGACGATGCCGGTCGGGATGTGGGTGAGCCGGACGGCCGAGTCCGTGGTGTTCACCGACTGGCCGCCGGGCCCGCTGGACCGGTAGACGTCGACGCGCAGGTCGCCCTCGGGGATCTCGATGTGGTCGGTGGTCTCCACCACCGGCAGCACCTCGACGTCGGCGAACGACGTCTGGCGCCGGCTCTGGTTGTCGAACGGGCTGATGCGCACCAGCCGGTGGGTGCCCTGCTCGACCGACAGCGTGCCGTAGGCGAACGGCGCGTGCACCGCGAACGTCGCGCTCTTGATGCCCGCCTCCTCGGCGTAGGACGTGTCGAACACCTCCACCGGGTAGTCGTGCTTCTCGGCCCACCGGATGTACATCCGCATCAGCATCTCGGCCCAGTCGGCGGCGTCGACACCGCCGGCGCCCGAACGGATGGTGACCACCGCTTCGCGCTCGTCGTACTCGCCCGACAGCAGCGTGCGCACCTCCATCTGCTCGATGTCCTCGCGCAGCTTCTCGCGTTCGGCGTCGGCCTCGGCGAAGGCCGCCTCACCGGCGGCACCCTCCTCTTCGGCGGCGAGTTCGAACAGCACGGGCAGATCGTCGACGCGCTGGCGCAGCTCCTCGACCTTGCGCAGCTCGCCCTGCGCGTGTGACAGCTCGCTGGTCACCTTCTGGGCGCGCGACTGATCGTCCCAGAGCTTGGGGTCGGAGGCCTCCTGCTCGAGCTTCTCGATGCGGCCGCGCAGCCCGTCGACGTCGAGCACCCGCTCCACGGTGGTGAGCGTGGTGTCGAGGGCGGCGATGTCTGCTTGACGGTCGGGATCCACGGAGAATCAGCGTACCGACAGTCCCGCACGGTCATGGACGGTCCCGGACCGTTCCGGCATTCGCTTCGCTCGTTCCGCCCGCGACACCCGCCATCGCGTTAGAGTCGGCCGTGTAACCAGCTCGGCTGCGACGCGACAGCCCCCTTTGCGCGCCGCCGGGCACGGGGATACGGCAAGCCCTCGACCCGATGCTGCGGGCCGTGGGCAAGGCTTTGGAGAAAGCTGGAATATGCGCCCTCTTCACGTGGCGATCGTCGGTTCGGGACCCTCGGGTTACTTCGCGGCGGCCGCGTTGTTCAAGTACGCCGACGCCGCCGCAGCCGGCGGGCAGCCCGCGCGCGACGTCCGCGTCGACATGATCGAGATGCTGCCGACGCCGTGGGGTCTGGTGCGGTCGGGGGTGGCCCCCGACCATCCGAAGATCAAGTCGATCAGCGCCCAGTTCGAGAAGACCTCGGCGGATCCGCGCTTCCGGTTCTTCGGCAACGTCGAGGTGGGAAACCACGTCCAGGCCGACGAACTCGCGCAGCGCTACGACGCGGTGATCTACGCCATCGGGGCGCAGGCCGACCGCGCCCTCGGCATTCCCGGCGAGGAGTTGCCGGGCAGCGTGGCCGCCGTCGACTTCGTCGGCTGGTACAACGCGCATCCGCACTTCGAGCAGATGATGCCCGACGTGTCGTCGGGCCGCGCCGTCGTGATCGGCAACGGCAACGTGGCGCTGGACGTCGCGCGCATCCTGGTCAGCGATCCAGACCTGTTGGCCGCCACCGACATCGCCGATCACGCGCTCGACTCGCTGCGCACTCGCGGCGTGGAGGAGGTGGTGGTGGTCGGCAGGCGCGGGCCGCTGCAGGCGCCCTTCACCACGCTGGAACTGCGCGAACTCGGTGACCTCGAGGCGATGGCCGACGTCGACGTGGTGGTGGACCCCGCCGACTTCGCCGACATCACCGACGCCGACCTGGAGGCCGCTACCAAGACCGTGCGGCAGAACGTCAAGGTGTTGCGCGGGTACGCCGAACGCGGTTCACGCAATGCCAAGCGGCGCATCGTGTTCCGCTTCCACACCTCCCCCATCGAGATCAAGGGCGACGATCGGGTGTCGTCGATCGTGCTGGGCCGCAACGAACTCGTCGCCGAGGGCGGCCGCGTCGTCGCCAAGGACACCGGTGCGCGCGAGGAACTGCCCGCGCAGCTCGTGGTGCGCGCCGTCGGCTACCGGGGGGTGCCCACGCCGGGGCTGCCGTTCGACGAACGCTCGGGCACGATCCCGCACACCGGCGGGCGCATCGACGGCACGCGCAACGCCTACGTCGTCGGCTGGATCAAGCGCGGCCCGTCGGGGGTGATCGGCAGCAACAAGAAGGACTCGCAGGACACCGTCGACACCCTCGTGGCCGACCTCGCGGCGGCCGAGCCCGCCGACTTCGGCCCCGACCACGACCAGCAGATCGCCGCATGGCTGCTCGAGCGGCAACCCAAGGTCGTCACCGGCGAGCACTGGCGGCTCATCGACGAACACGAGCGCACCACCGGCGAGGGTTCGGGGCGGCCCAGGGTGAAACTGACCAGCGTGGCCGAGCTGTTGCGCATCGGGCACGGCTAGCGCGACGGCGGGGTCAGCGCCGTCATCGCGGTCACCGCCGTCCCACCTTGATGCCGCAGCGCAGCCGCAGCAGCCAGCGCAGCAGCACGATCGCCGCGGCGCCGACCACCAGCAGGCTCGCCATGTCGAATCCCCACCAGAAGGCGGAGTGGGTCCAGAGGAGATCCACCGCGGGGGCGAGGGCGTCGATCGAGTTCAGGTCGACGACCGATGCCGACGCGGCGAACCCCCACCGCGCGGGCAGCAGCCATGACAGCTGATCGAAGCCGACCCTGCCCGTGATGGGGATCATGCCGCCGGAGAAGACGATCGACACCATGATCGCCACGACGAGCATGGGCAGGATCTGCTCGTTCGACTTCGCCAGTGACGACAGCACCAACCCGATCAGCATCGAGGCCACCGCCGTGACGGCCAGGGTGAGGTAGAGCTCGAGGACCGGTTGGCCCAGCATCACGAAGCCTTGGGTCGGTCCACCCCTGCCGACGACGACGATGGCGGTCACCAGGGCCATCTGGACGCAGACGATGACGCCGTAGACGGCGGCCTTGGCCGCGAGGTACGCCGACGCCGACAGGCACACGGCCCGCTCGCGATGGAAGATCATGCGCTCCCCGACCAGGTCTCGGATCGTGAGCGCGGTGCCGAGGAACACCGCGGCGATGTTCAGCAGGATCAAGATCTGATTCGGCTCGTTGGGCGTGGTGTCGCCGACGTCCGGGCGACCGAGGCCGACGTCGCCGGGTACCACCAGGGAGAGGGCTCCCAGCACGAACGGCATGGCGACCAGGTAGGCCGCGTACCCCCGGTCGGACGCGATGAGCCGGAACTGGCGGCGGACCAGCGTGTGGAACTGGCGGCGCCGGGCGCGGCGCCGCGACGGCGCGGGCGGCGTCCGGGCAGGCGCCGGGTCGGCGGGCTGGGGCACCGCGTGCCGCTGGCGGTAGGCGCGGTGGGCGCCCACGGGATTGGCCGTCACCCACGCGAAGATGTCGGCCCAGTCGGTGATGCCGAGGGTGGGTCCGATGCGATCCGGGGAGCCGACGAACGCCGTCCGGCCCCCCGGCGTCAGCAGTACCGCCTGGTCGCACATGCTCAGGTTCGACAGCGAGTGGGTGACCACCACGACCACGCGGCCCGCGTCGGCCAACCTGCGCAGCAGGCCCATGACGTGGCGGTCCAGGGCGGGATCCAGGCCGGACGTGGGCTCGTCGAGGATGAGCAGCGACGGACCGGTGAGCAGTTCCATCGCGATCGACGCGCGCTTGCGCTGACCGCCGGACAGGCGGTCGACGCGCTGGTGGCGGTGCTCGGTGAGTTCGAGTTCGTCGAGCACCCGGGCGACGGCGTCGCGCCGCTGCGCGAGGGTGGCCGTGGTCGGCAGGCGCAATTCCGCGGCGAAGGTCAACGCCTGCTCGACGGTGAGCTGCTGGTGGACCACGTCCTCCTGGGGCACCAGGCCGATCGCGGACCGCATGGTCGGGTAGTTGCCGTGCACGCAGTGACCGTCGAAGCACACCGTGCCGCTCGTCGGTCCGACGATGCCGCTGAGCAGCTTGACCAGGGTGGTCTTGCCCGCACCCGAGGGGCCGATCACCGCGGTCAGCGTGCCGGGGCGGGCGCGGAACGAGACGTCGGCGACCAGGGTCTTGCGGTCGACGCGCACGCCGAGGTCGCGGACCTGCAGCCCCCGGTCGGCGTCGTGCTCCTCGGCGGGGCCGGCGGGCCGCCGCTCGGCCCGACCGGCGGCGTCGACGGC
>NZ_JBYVYK010000026.1:0-80336 GCF_058148405.1 Mycobacterium sp. DHQP2018-32-09
GCGTCACCACCCGCCGCCGCCCCGACGGCCTCACCGAATGGATCCCACCCCCACACCTCGACCACGGCCAACCCCGCATCAACCACGACCACCACCCCGAACGCCTCCTACGACCACCCGACGACGATGACCCCGGGTAATGGGGTTCGGTGACTCGGCGGCCGCCCGGCCGGATGTGAAGGTCGAGTGTGGACGCCGCCGGACGCCCTCGCGGGCCCGCCCGAAGGATCACGCGGGCAGGGCAACCGGCGACGACGACACCAGCGATCCAGGGCCGCACCGGCCAGAACTCAGACGTCCAGGCCGACGTCCAGCACGCGCACCGAGTGGGTCAGGGCGCCGATCGCCAGGTAGTCCACCCCGGTGCCCGCATACTCGGCGGCCGACTCCAGCGTGAGACCGCCCGACGACTCGAGCTTCGTGCGGGGCGCGCGAGAGTCACGCCGCTGCACCGCGATCTGCGTCTGCCACACCGGGAAGTTGTCGAGCAGCACCAACTCGACGTCCTCCCCCAGGATGGCGTCGAGCTGCTCCAGCGAGTCCACCTCCACCTCACACGGCAACTCCGGCGCCACCGCGCGGACCGCCTTGAGCGCCTCCACCACCCCACCGACGGCTGCCACGTGGTTGTCCTTGATCAACGCGGCATCACCCAGGCCCATCCGGTGGTTGACCCCGCCGCCGACCCGCACCGCGTACTTCTGCAGCACCCGCAAGCCGGGCAACGTCTTTCGCGTGTCGCGAATCTTCGCAGACGTGCCCGCCACCGCATCCACCCACCGCGCCGTCGCCGTCGCCACCCCGCTGAGGTGGCACACCAGGTTCAGCATCGTGCGCTCGGCGGTCAACAATCCACGCGTCGGCGCGTCGAGCCGCAACAGGACGTCGCCGGCCGCCAACCGGGTGCCGTCCTCGACCCGTTCCAGCACCCGGTACCCATCGCTGCCCAAGACCTCGTCGAGTACCAGCAAGGCCACGTCGACACCCGCCGCCACCCCCGGTTCGCGGGCCGCCATGGCCGCCACCGTGCGCGCATCCACCGGCACGGTGGCCTCGGTGGTGACGTCGGGCCCGTAGCGCAGATCCTCGGCCAACGCTCGCCTAATCGCCAGCAGCGCCTCGAGGCGTTCGTCCTCCGTGAGTCGCATCAGCACACCCCCATTGGTTGTTCGACGGTGACGTCGACGTCGGTTCCGCCGGTAGTCCGGCGCACGGTGCCGCTGAATGCCCGCGCGGCGTCGACGAGCGGATGATCCGAGCGCCGATGGCACCCTCGGGATTCCGTGCGCTCGCGCGCCGCCCCGACGACGGCTGCCGCCGTGGCGGTGAGCGCGGCGTCCTCGGCGTCGCGCTGCGACCGCACCCGCACCGGCTCGGCCGCCCGGAGCAGGTCGGCCAGCGCCGCCAGCCCGTGCTCGTCGCGCACGGCAGCCGCCGACGCGCTCATCGCCCCTTGGAGTACGTTGCGCGGCAGCGTCATCCGAGCATCGACCTCGGGGACGGCGGCGCGCGGCGCACCCGCCGCCGCAGCGTGGACGGCCGCGTCGCGGCCCGCCCGGTCACCCACCACCAGCCCCTCCAGCAGGCTGTTGGACGCCAACCGGTTGGCACCGTGCATCCCGGTGCTGGCCACCTCGCCCGCGGCGTACAGGCCCGCGAGTTCGGTGCGGCCCGACGTGTCGGTGACCACGCCGCCGCACCCGAAGTGCGCGCCCGGCACCACCGGGATCGGTTGTCGCCGCGGGTCGATGCCCGCCGCCAGGCACGCGGCGGTGACGGTGGGGAACCGTGCGGCGACGTCGGACACCCCACGGGCGTCGAGGTACACGCACGCCGCGCCGGTGGCCGCGAGCCGGTCACCGATAGCGGCGGCCACCACGTCACGCGGCGCCAGGTCGCCCATCGGGTGTCCGCCGGCCGTCACCGAGCGGCCATCGGCGTCCACCAGCACCGCACCTTCGCCGCGCAGCGCCTCGGTGATCAGCGGTCGCCGTCCCGCCGCCGAGCCGTCGAACAGCATCGTCGGGTGGAACTGCACGAACTCGACGTCGCGCACGGCGACGCCGGCCCGCAGCGCCAGCGCGATGCCGTCGCCCGTGGACCCGTCGGGGTTGGTGGTGGCCGCGTACAGCTGACCCAGTCCGCCGGTGGCCAGGATCACGGCGGACGCGTGCACGATGCCGAGGCCGTCCGCGCCGAGCACCAGCACCCCGGTGACCGCACCCCGATCGTGGAGCACCTCCAGCACGACGTGACCGGTGCGGACGTCGAGGTGCGCGGCGGCGGCGTCGAGCGCCCGCTGCACCTCGGCTCCGGTGGCGTCCCCACCGGCGTGCACGACGCGACGCCGGGTGTGCCCGCCCTCCCGAGTCAGGGCCCAGCCACCTCGATCGGCTTCGTCGAATCGCGCTCCGCGCGCCACCAGTTCGCTGACCGCGCGGTAGCCGTCGGCGACGATCGACGTCACCGCCGCGGGGTCGCACAGGCCACCCCCCGCGGCGAGGGTGTCGGCGACGTGCGCCTCGACGGAGTCGTCGGTGCGCGGAATGGCAACGGCGACCCCGCCCTGCGCGTGCCGCGTAGCGGTATCGGCGCTCTTGCTCAGCAGCACCACCCGGCTACCGCTGCGCTGCGCGGCCAGGGCCGCGGTCAACCCCGCCACGCCGGTGCCGACGACGACCACGTCGGCGCGCTGCTGCCACCAGCCCGCGCCGCCGCAGCCGGTGAACCCGGTCATTCCCCGCCGCCGGGCTGCCCGATCTCGATCATGCGCTGCACGCTGCGACGCGCCGCCGCCGCGACGTCCTCGTCGACGTGAACCTCGTCGGCGCCCTCCAGCAGGCAGCGCAGCAGCGCCGCGGGGGTGACCATCTTCATGTACGTGCACGATGCGCGGTCGTTCACGGCGAGGAACTCGACGTCCGGTGCGGCCCTGCGCAATTGGTGCAGCATGCCGACCTCGGTGGCCACCAGCACCTGCTTGGCCCGGGTGTCGCGCGCCGCGTCGAGCATGCCGCCCGTCGACAGGATCTTCACGCGGTCGTCGGGCACCGCACCTTCACCCGCCAGGTACAGCGCCGACGTCGCGCAGCCGCACTCGGGGTGCACGAACAGTTCGGCGTCGGGGTGGCTGCGGGCCTGCGCGGCGAGTTCGTCCCCGTTGATGCCGGCGTGCACGTGGCACTCGCCCGCCCACACGTGCAGGTTCTCGCGTCCGGTGACGCGCCGGACGTGGGCGCCCAGGAACTGGTCCGGGCAGAACAGCACCTCGCGGTCGGCGGGAATGGATGCCACGACCTCGACGGCGTTGGACGACGTGCAGCACACGTCGGTGAGTGCCTTCACCGCTGCGGTCGTGTTGACGTAGGAGACGACGACGGCGTCGGGGTAGTCGGCCTTCCACGCGCGCAGGTCGTCGGCGGTGATGGAGTCCGCCAGCGAGCAGCCGGCCCGCTGATCGGGGATCAGCACGGTCTTCTGCGGGCTCAGGATCTTCGCGGTCTCGGCCATGAAGTGCACGCCACAGAACACGATCGTGTCCTCGGGCGCCTCGGCGGCGATGCGCGACAGCGCCAGCGAGTCGCCCACGTGATCGGCGACGTCCTGGATGGCGGGCAGTTGATAATTGTGCGCCAGCAGCGTCGCGTTGCGTTCCTCGACGAGCCGGCGGATCTCGGCCGCCCAGGCGTCGTCGGCCTCGACGCCGCCGTACCCCTGCGGGCCGTTGGTGATCCGCGCGTCCACGACGGTCATGACGGTCTCCTTTGCGACCTCCGAGGTTTTCGACTTATGATCGAAAACATGCCCCATCGTAGCACCGACCACGAAGTGCTCGCCGTCGTGTTTCAGGTTCGCCAGCTCGCCACCCGAAACCCGCAGCTCAGCGTGCTGCTGTGGGAGCGGGCCATGGAGCCCGAGCGCGGTGCCTGGTCACTGCCCGGCGGACGGCTGCGCCACGACGAGGACATGACGAGTTCGGTCCGACGGCAACTCGCCGAGAAGGTCGACCTGCGCGAGATCGCCCACCTGGAACAGCTCGCCGTGTTCAGCGACCCTCATCGCGTCCCGGACACGCGCACCATCGCGTCGACGTTCCTGGGACTGGTGCCCTCCCCCGCGACGCCCGAGCTGCCCCCCGACACCCGATGGCACCCCGTCGACGCGCTGCCGCAGATGGCGTTCGACCACCGCACGATGATCACCAACGCCCACGCCAGGCTGGGTGCCAAGCTGTCCTACACCAACATCGGCTTCGCCTTGGCGCCAAGGGAATTCGCACTGTCCACGCTGCGCGACGTGTACGGCGCGGCGCTCGGCTACCAGGTGGACGCCACCAACCTGCAGCGCGTGCTCGCCCGCCGCGGCGTCATCATCCCCACCGGGACGACGGCGAAGTCCGGGCGCAGCGGGGGCCGTCCGGCCGCGCTGTACCGCTTCACCGAATCGCGCTATCGGGTCACCGACGAGTTTGCCGCGCTGCGCCCGCCGACGTGACCGGAAACCGACACGGCCGACCCCCTGCTTGGTGTTTAAGGGATCCCTAAGAGACAATGGCCGGATGGATGTCGGTAGCGCAGCTCAGGCGGCCCCCGGGGCCGAGTGGATCGGAACCGCCCCGCACCAGCAACTGAGGCGCTCCCGACCGGTCGTGCCCGCCGAGGACGACTTCTACGTCCCGCCCGCCGGCTTCGAACACGCCCGGCCCGGCACCGTACTGCGGTCGCGCGACGTGGAGATGGCCTTCCTCGGCCTCATCCCGCAGCGCTTGGCCGCCGTGCAGCTGCTGTACCGCAGCGCCGATCTCGACGGGCGGCCGCAGGCGGCGGTGACCACGGTCATCGCGCCGGCCGAACGCACCCCGGAACGCCCCTGCCCCATCGTGTCCTACCAGTGCGCCATCGACGCCGTCGCGTCGCGCTGCTTCCCGTCCTACGCCCTGCGCCGCGGCGCCAAGGCCATGGGCGCCGTGGCGCAGTTCGAGTTCCTGTTGATCGCCGCGGCCCTGGCCGAGGGATGGGCCGTGTCGATCCCCGACCACGAGGGCACCGGAGGCATGTGGGGCGCGCCCTACGAGCCCGGATACCACGTGCTCGACGGCGTCCGGGCGGCACTCAACTACGCCCCGCTGGGCCTGTCGGCCGAGGCGCCGGTGGGGCTGTGGGGATACTCCGGCGGCGGTCTGGCCACGGCGTGGGCCGCCGAGGTATACGCCGAATACGCTCCGGAGATCAACGTCGTGGGCGCCGTGCTCGGATCCCCGGTGGGCGACCTGGGCGGCACGTTCCGCAGGCTCAACGGCACCTTCTTCTCCGGCCTACCCGCGCTGGTGGTCGCGGCCCTGTCGCACGTCTATCCCGACCTGGACCGCATCATCTCCGAACACGCCACGGTCGAGGGCAAGGCCATGCTCGCCGATCTGGAGCACCGGACCACCGTGAGCGCCGTACTGCGGTTGATCCGCAAGGACATGGACGACATGGTCGACTGGCCGCTCGAACGGATCCTGGCGACCCCCGAGGTCAAGCACGTGTTCGAGAGCATCAAGCTGGGCACCAGGGCACCGAGCATGCCCGTCCTGATCGTCCAGGCCGTGCACGACGAGCTGATCTCGGTGGACTTCATCGACGAACTCGCCGACGCCTACACCGCGGGCGGCACCGACGTCACGTATCACCGGGACATGCTCAGCGAGCATTTGCTGCTGCACCCGATGTCGGCACCCATGACACTGCGTTGGCTGCGCGAGCGGTTCGCCGGTCAGCCGAGTTCGGTGCACCGCACGCGCACCAAGTGGCCGACGCTGCTCAACCCGTCGACCTACCGCGGGATGGTGCGCCTGGGCGTCATCACCGCGAAGGTGCTGGCGGGCCGGCGGGTGGACCGCCGCCCGCTGTCGTCGCTGGATCAGTAGCCGGAGCGGCGGGCGGCACCGGCGCCGCGACCTCCGGTCCGTGGCTCTCCCGTGCCCGGTGCTCCGGGCCTGCACCTTCCGGTGCCGCGTGCTCCGCCCCGGCGTGTTCCGGGCTCGCGTACCCGGGCGTGCCGTAGGGCACGGCGACCGGCGGCCACGCGCCCAGGTCGTCGCGCGGGGTCGACAGCACGCACACCGCGTACGCCAGTGCGGCCAGTCCCGCGGGGAACACCAGGGTGACCGCGACCAGCGCGGGCGAGTGCCCGAAGAACACCGGCGCCGCCTCCGCGGTGTAGAACACGCGGTGCTCCGGCGAGACGGGCGCGGTGGCCAGGTCGACCTCGCCGTAGCGCCAGCGCGCCAGCGCCGCGCCGACGCCGGCCGCCACGGCGGTGCCCGCGACGGTCCCCAGCGTCAGCGCACCCACCATCTGCGGGCCCCGGTGTGCCCGCCAGCGCCATACTGCCGCCGCCGCGACCAGCGCGGCGACCGCCATCATGCCGGGCAGCAGGAACGACCCGAGGAAGATCTGATCGGACTCGCTGCCCAGATAGCCGCGGACGCGCTCGCCCCCGCGCGTCAACCCGACGACGATCCCGACGGGCGGCGCCAGCCATGCCCACAGCGCACCCACCAGCGCGCCGCAGGCCGTCAGGCCCGCCGCCACCGTCAGCACGGCGCGGCGACGCGAGACCCGGGGCACGGCAACCGATTCCGGCCGAGCGGTCGAGGGTGTCGTCGTCGCGCTCATCGCCGCTCCAGCTCCTTCGAGTCCAGCTCGCCGTGGCGTGAGCACTTCGCCGACCAGCCGTCGGGGCGCACCTGGACGATCATCCGTCTGCCGCACTCGGCGCAGAAGCGCGGTGGTTCGAGCCCCAGCCGCGCGGCCGTCGGGACGTCGACCGGACCACCGTCGCCCTCGGGCTCGCCGGTGTAGACGTTGAACATCACCACTACGTTCTACAGGTTGGTGCCGTCGGCCCGCCGATCACAGGCTGGCGTTGAGCGCCTTGATCGGCATCTGCAGATCCTCGAGCAGTTCGAGATCGGCCTCGGCGGGCCGCCCCAGCGTGGTCAGGTAGTTGCCGACGATGACGGCGTTGATGCCTCCGAGGATGCCCTGCTTGGCGCCCAGATCACCGAGGGTGATCTCGCGGCCGCCGGCGAAGCGCAACATGGTGCGCGGCAGCGCCAGCCGGAAGGCGGCGACGGCCTTGAGTGCTTCGGCGGCCGGCAGCACGTCCAAGTCGCCGAACGGCGTTCCCGGCCGCGGGTTGAGGAAGTTCAACGGCACCTCGTGCGGGTTCAGCTCGGCCAGGTTGGCGGCGAACTCGGCGCGCTGCTCCAGCGTCTCGCCCATGCCGAGGATGCCGCCGCAGCACACCTCCATGCCCGCTTCCCGCACCATCTCCAACGTGCCCCACCGCTCCTCCCAGGAGTGCGTGGTGACGACGTTGGGGAAGAACGACCGGGCGGTCTCGAGGTTGTGGTTGTAGCGGTGCACGCCCATGTCCTTGAGGCGGTCCACCTGCTCTTGGCTGAGCATGCCCAGCGAGCACGCGATCTGGATGTCGACCTCGTTGCGAATGGCCTCGATACCCGCCGCGACCTGCGCGAGCAGCCGCTCGTCGGGACCGCGCACGGCGGCGACGATGCAGAATTCGGTGGCACCGGACTTGGCGGTCTGCTTGGCCGCCTCGACCAGGCTCGGGATGTCGAGCCACGCGCTGCGCACCGGAGAGGCGAACAGGCCCGACTGCGAGCAGAAGTGGCAGTCCTCGGGGCACCCGCCGGTCTTGAGGCTGATGATGCCCTCGACCTCCACCTCGGGGCCGCACCACTTCATGCGGACCTCGTGGGCGAGCGCCAGCAGGTCCTCGAGGTGGTCGTCGGACAGCCGGAGCACCTCCAGCACCTGATCCTGGGTGAGCCCCACGCCGCGCTCGAGCACCTGCTCGCGCGCCGTGCCCAGCACATCCCCCGTGACATCCGTGCTCGCCTGCGTCATCCGGTAGTCCTCCTGACCTCTCACCTGAACGGTGTTTAGGATACAACCGTGCAGCAGCACCGACGCCACGCCCGCTCCGAAGTCATCGACACGGCCATCCACCTGCTCGACGAGTTCGGCCTGGCCGACCTCACGATGCGCCGGCTCGCCCGCGAACTCGGCCTCACGCCCGGTGCGCTCTACTGGCACTTCGCCGACAAGCAGGAACTGCTGGGGGCCGTCGCCGACCGGGTGCTCACACCCGCGCTCGCCGAGGCCGACGGCGCCTGGCGGACCCGCATCGTCACCGTCGCCGGCCGGATGCGCGACGCACTGCTGTCGCACACCGACGGTGCCGAACTCGTGTCGGCCAGCCTGGCCGCCGGCCGCTCACGGGCGGCGACGACGCTGCTGGACACGCTGCGGCACGCGGCCTCCGACGCAGGCGTCGGCGACGAACACGCGGAGCTGACCGCGCGCACCGTCGTGTACTACCTGCTGGGATTCACCGCCGACGAGCAGTCGCGGCTGCAGTGGGACGCGGCAGGCGCGACGCTGGCCGAGGGACAGTCGGTGTTGGAGTCGAATCCCAACGCGCGCTTCGCCTTCGGGCTGCACCTGCTGATGGATGGGATTGCGGCGCACCAGTCGCAGCGCCGCTGAGGCGCGCCGGGTCACCGGATGTGGGTGTCCATCTTCGCGTCGCCGTCCCACCGGCGCATCCCGGCGAACACCCCGGCGACGTCGTCCCCGTCGTCGAGCAGCCGCAGTGCCGCGGGCAGGTCGTCGAGCGGCAGGCGTCGGCACAGCGTCACGTGCGGCGTCCATCCGCCCGGCACCGCGTGCGGGAACGGGCCGGCGTTCTGGTGCGGCAGCGTCACGTCGAACACGCGTCGATGCAACGCCAGCAGTGCGGCATCGGGGACCACCAGGCGTACCAGCGTCACGGACCTGCGGTGGCCGAACACCATCGGGGCGCCGAGGCGGCACGGCAGCGGCAGCGTCGCCGCCGGTTCGGCCAGCAGCGGGTCGACCCCCGCGTCGATGCGTCCCGACACCACCAGCGTGACGTGCGGGCGGTTGGTGGCCGAGGTGTGCCGGGCCTGGCTCGGCAGCCCGGCTGCGGCCAGGGCGTCCCACTCGGCGCGGACGGCGGCGTCGGTGGCGGCGTCGAAGACCAACTCCACCGAGTGCGCCACTACGTCAAGCTCCGCAGCCAGGCGGGATCGAACGCGCCCGCGGCGACCGCGGTGAACTCGTCGGCCGCCAGCGCACCCGCCCCGGCGGGCAGCACCGCGCGCACCGGCGCGATGCGGCCCAGCGTATCCAGGTTGTAGCGCTCGGCGGCGCCGGGCTCGGCGGGCACGGCGCCGACGATCACCCCGGCGCACGACAGCCCATGCGCGGCAAGCGCTTCCACGGTCAGCGCGGTGTGGTTGAGGGTGCCCAGCCCGGCCCTGGCCACCACCGTCACCGGGGCGCGCAGGTCGGCGGCGAGGTCCCGCAGCGTGGCATGCTCGGCCGTCATCTCGACCAGCAATCCGCCCGCGCCCTCGACGAGCACCAGCCTGCCCGGGGCGTCGGCGGTGACCACCAGGTCCACCAGCTCGGCGCGCGTCGGCAGCGGCCGGCCGGCCAGCCGCGCCGCGGCGTCGGGCGCCAACGGCTCCGGGTAGCGCCAACCGCGGACCACCTCGGTCACGCCCGCCAGCCGCGTCACCTCGGCCAGGTCGTCGTCGCCCTCGGTCAGCGTCGGACCGGAGCCGGTCTGCACCGGCTTGCACACCGCCACGTCGAGGCCCGCCGCCCGCGCGGCGGCGGCCAAGGCCGCGGTCGCGACGGTCTTGCCCACACCGGTGTCGGTGCCCGTGACCACCAGGACGCTCACGAGCGGGCCAGCGCCAGCACGTCGGTGAGCACCTCTCGGGCCTGGGTCATCTCGTCGTCGGTGAGCGACGCGCGTGCCGTGAGCCGCAGCCGCGACGTCCCCGCCGGGACCGACGGCGGCCGGAAGCAGCCGACCCGCACGCCACGGTCCAGGCATTCCGCGGCGGCACGCACGGCCACCTCCGGGTCGCCGAGGACCACGGAGACCACCGCCGAAGTCGGCACCTCGGTGACGCCGCACACCCCGGCCAGCGTGGCCGCGTGCGTCAGCACCGCGCCGGCCCGCCACGGCTCGGCCTGCAGGACGCGCAGCGCCGCCCACGCCGCGCCCACCGCAGCCGGCGCCAGCCCGGTGTCGAAGATGAACGGCCGCGCCGCGTCGATCAGGTGGGCCCGCACCGCGTGCGGACCCAGCACCACGCCGCCCTGGGAGCCCAGCGCCTTCGACAGCGTCGTGGTCATCACGACGTCGGGCGCCCCGGCCAGACCCACCTCGGCCAGCAGACCGCGCCCACCGAGACCGCGTACGCCGAGGCCGTGCGCCTCGTCGACGATCAGCAGGGCGCCGTGACGGCGACACGCGTCGTGCAGGTCGCGCAGCGGGGCCAGCCCCCCGTCGGTGCTGAACACCGAGTCGGTGAGCACGACGGCACGGTCCTCGGTGCGCGTGGCCAGGGCCGTGGCGACGGCGGCGACGTCGAGGTGCGGCGTCACCACGACGCGCGCCCGGGACAACCGGCAGGCGTCGATCAGGGACGCGTGGGTGCGCGCGTCCGACACGACCAGCGTTCCGGGACCCGAAAGCGCAACCACGGCACCGAGATTGGCGGTGTAGCCGGACGAGAAGACCAACGCCGACTCGGCGCCGACGAACGCGGCCAGCGCGGCCTCGAACCCCTCGTGCAGTTCGGTGTTGCCGGTCACCAGACGCGACCCCGTCGCACCGGCGCCCCACGTGCGTACGGCGTCGACGCCGCCGTCGAGCACGGCAGGGTGCGTCGACAGGCCCAGGTAGTCGTTGGACGCGAGGTCCAGGTGAGTGCCGACGGGTGGGCGCGTGCGCAGCGTGCGCCGCAGCCCGGCGGCGCGGCGCTCGCGTGCGGCGTCGCCGAGCCAGGCCAGCGGATCCGGACGTGTCATGTGCGTGCTCCTCCTGCCGGGACCGCTCCTGAACACCGTTCAGGTTAGTGCACGCGCGACCGCCACCATCCCCGACCCGATGGCCGCCACCTCCGCTGGCGTACACGTGTACGGCGGCATGGCGTAGACCAGGTTGCGGAACGGCCGCAACCACAGGCCGTGATCGAGTGCCGTCGCCGTCGCCACCCGCATGTCCACCGGCTCGGCCATCTCGATCACGCCGATGGCGCCCAGCACCCGGACGTCGGCCACACCGGGCAACCCGCGTGCCGGCTCGAGACCGGCCCGCAGCCCCGCCTCGATCGCGCGCACCCGCGCCCGCCAGTCCGAACCCAGCAGCAGCTCGGTCGACGCCACCGCCACCGCGCACGCCAGCGCGTTGCCCATGAACGTCGGCCCGTGCATCAGCGCGCCCTCGGCGCCGGTGCTGATCACCCGCGCCACCTCGGCCGTGCACAGCGTCGCCGCCAAGGTCAGGTAGCCGCCCGTCAGGGCCTTGCCGACGCACATCACGTCCGGCGTCACGCCCGCGTGCTCGGCCGCGAACAGTTCCCCGGTGCGGCCGAAGCCCGTCGCGATCTCGTCGAAGATCAGCAGCACGTCGTGCTCGGTGCACGCCGCGCGCAGGTCGGCCAGGTAGCGCGGGTCGTGGAACCGCATGCCCCCGGCGCCCTGCACCACGGGTTCGACGATCACCGCCGCGACGTCGTCGGCGCGGTCGGCGAGCTGCCTGGCGAAGGCCTCGGCGTAGGCCGGGTCGTAGTGCGGCGGCACCTGCGGGGCGAACACCTGGGGGGTCAGCACGCCGCTCCACAGCGCGTGCATGCCCCCCTCGGGGTCGCACACGCTCATCGGCGTGAACGTGTCGCCGTGATAGCCGCCGCGCCACGTCATCAGCCGGTTCCTGCCGGGACGGCCCCTGGCCACCTGGTACTGCAACGCCATCTTCGCGGCGACCTCCACCGACACCGACCCGGAGTCGCTGAAGAACACCGCGTCCAGGCCGGCCGGCGTGATCTCGACCAACAGCTGGGCCAGTCGCGCGGCCGGCTCGTGGGTCAACCCCCCGAACATCACGTGGTTCATGGTGGCCAACTGGCGGGTGATCGCGGCGTCGAGGACCGGGTGGCCATGCCCGTGGATGGCCGTCCACCACGAACTCATCGCGTCGACGACCCGCAGCGGAGCGCCGTCGCGCACCACGGTCAGCCACACCCCGTCGGCCTCCGTGGCCACCACCGGCGCCGGTGCCCCGGTACCGAGCGTGCTGTACGGATGCCATACGTGGGCGGCGTCGATCGCACTGATCTCGTCGGGTGTCAGCCGGGGCGCTGCGGATCCGTCGTCATCGAGCCTTGCCATGCGCGCACGGTAGATTGTCCGTCGATCATGCTGACCCTCGCCCCGTCCCGTACGGCGTCGCGCACCGATTCCGGGGCGACGCCGCCCGCCGCGGCGACCACCGGGTCCGGCGGCTTCTACCGCCACGACCTCGACGGGCTGCGCGGCGTCGCGATCGCGCTGGTCGCGGTGTTCCACGTCTGGTTCGGCAGGGTGTCCGGCGGCGTCGACGTGTTCCTGGCCCTGTCCGGCTTCTTCTTCGGCGGCCGCCTGCTGCGCATCGCGCTGACGCCCGCCGCGTCCCTGTCGCCGGCGCGCGAGGTGAAGCGCCTGATCCGCCGTCTGCTACCCGCGCTGGTGGTGGTGCTCGCCGCCGCCGCGGTGCTCACCATCCTGGTGCAACCCGAGACCCGGTGGGAGACCTTCGCCGACCAGAGCCTGGCGAGCCTCGGCTACTACCAGAACTGGGAGCTGGCCACCACGGCGGCGGACTACCTGCGCGCCGGCGAGGCCGTCAGCCCCCTGCAACACATCTGGTCGATGTCGGTGCAGGGTCAGTTCTACGTCGCGTTCCTGGTGCTGATCTTCGGCCTGGCGGTCCTGCTGCGCCGCCCGCTGGGCAAGCACCTGCGCACCCTGCTCATCGTGGTGCTGACCGCCGTCACCGTCGCCTCGTTCGTCTATGCGATCTTCGCCCACGCCGAGGACCAGTCCACCGCCTACTACGACAGCTTCGCCCGGGCGTGGGAGCTGACGCTGGGCGCGCTCGCCGGCGCCGTCGTGCCCTACGTGCGGTGGCCGATGTGGCTGCGCACCTGCGTCTCGCTCGTCGCGCTGACCGCCATCCTGTCCTGCGGTGCCTTCATCGACGGCGTCCACGAATTCCCCGGCCCGTGGACGCTGGTGCCCGTCGGCGCCACCATCCTGTTCATCCTCAGCGCGTCCAACCGCGCCGCCGACCCCCACCTGCACGGTCCGGCATCCCGGCTGCCCCTGCCCAACCGGGTGCTGGCCACGGCACCGTTGGTGTCGCTGGGCGCCATGGCCTATTCGCTGTACCTCTGGCACTGGCCGCTGCTCATCTTCTGGCTGGCCTACAGCGGTCACTCGTCGGCGGGCCTCGTCGACGGCGCCCTGATCCTGCTCGTCTCCGGCCTGCTGGCGTGGCTCACCATGCGCTACGTCGAGGAGCCGCTGCGACTGCGCGGCGCGGCCGCGCCCAAACCGGTGCGCACCACGACGCTGCGCACCCGGTTGCGCCGACCCACCATCGTGCTGGGCTCGACGGTGACGCTGCTGGCGGTGGCGCTCACCGCGACGTCGTTCACGTGGCGCGAGCACATGACCATCCAGCGGGAGAACGGCAAGGAGCTGGCAGGCCTGTCCGCGCGCGACTACCCCGGTGCCCGGGCGCTGGTCAACGGCGCACGCGTCCCCAAGCTGCCGATGCGGCCGACGGTCCTGGAAGCCAAGGACGACCTGCCCGCCACGACCACCGACGGCTGCATCGACGACTTCGACGCCGTCGACCTGACGAGCTGCGTGTACGGCGATCCGCAGGCGGTGCGGACCATCGCACTCGCCGGCGGCTCGCACGCCGAGCACTGGATCACCGCGCTGGACCTGCTCGGCAAGATGCACGGCTTCAAGATCGTCACCTACCTCAAGATGGGCTGTCCCCTCACCACCGAGGAAGAGCCGTTGGTGATGGGCGACAACCGGCCCTATCCCAAGTGCCACCAGTGGAATCAGAAGGTGATGCCGCAGCTCGTCGCCGACCACCCCGACTACGTGTTCACCACCTCGACGCGGCCGTGGAACATCCGCGACGGCGACGTGATGCCCGGCACCTACGTCGGCATCTGGCAGGCCCTCTCGGACGCCGGCATCCCGGTGCTCGCCATGCGCGACACCCCCTGGCTGGTGCGCGACGACGGCGAACCGTTCTTCCCCGTCGACTGCCTCGCCAGCGGCGGCGACGCCAGCTCCTGCGGGATCGAGCGGTCCAAGGTACTGTCCGACCGGAACCCCACCCTGGACTTCGTCGCACGATTCCCGCTGCTGAAGCCGCTCGACATGAGTGACGCCGTCTGTCGCGCCGACCGCTGCCGAGCCGTGGAGGGAAACGTGCTGATCTACCACGACTCCCACCACTTCACGACCACCTACATGCGCACCATGACCACCGAACTGGGGCGGCAGATCGCCGCCGTCACCGGCTGGTGGTAGCCGCCCGAGGCACGGTCCCACCACACGAGGAGCGACGACGGTAATGGTCTCAGCGATCTGGCCCGGAACTGCCTACCCCCTTGGCGCCACGTACGACGGTGCGGGAACGAACTTCTCGGTGTTCTCGGAGGTGGCCGAGAAGGTCGAACTGTGTCTCATCGCCGAGGACGGCACCGAGGAACGCATCGGTCTCGACGAGGTCGACGGCTTCGTGTGGCACTGCTACCTGCCGACCATCACACCCGGGCAGCGCTACGGATTCCGCGTCCACGGCCCCTGGAATCCGGCAGCGGGACAGCGGTGCGACCCGAGCAAGCTGCTCCTGGACCCCTACGGCAAGTCCTTCCACGGCGACTTCGACTTCGGCCAGGCGCTGTACTCCTACGACATGTCGGCCGCCGACCTCGCCACCGGCGGCACCCCACCGCGCATCGACTCGCTGGGACACACCATGACGAGCGTGGTGATCAACCCGTTCTTCAACTGGGGCACCGACCGGGCGCCCAACACGCCCTACCACGAAACCGTGATCTACGAGGCCCACGTCAAGGGCATGACGGCCACGCACCCGGGCATCCCCGAGGATCTGCGCGGGACCTACGCCGGCCTGGCCCACCCCGTGATCATCGACCACCTGCGGTCGCTCCACGTCACCGCGATCGAGCTGATGCCCGTGCACCAGTTCATGCACGATCACCGACTGCTCGATCTCGGGCTGCGAAACTACTGGGGCTACAACACTTTCGGCTTCCTGGCGCCGCACTACCAGTATGCGGCCAACCAGAACGCGGGCGGAGCGGTCGCCGAGTTCAAGTCCATGGTGCGCGCGTTCCACGAGGCCGACATCGAGGTGATCCTGGACGTCGTCTACAACCACACCGCCGAGGGCAATCACCTGGGGCCCACGATCAACTTCCGCGGCATCGACAACGCCGCCTACTACCGACTCGACGGCGACCGCCGGCTGTACTACGACTTCACCGGCACCGGCAACAGTCTCAACGCCCGGCATCCCCACACGCTGCAACTCATCATGGACTCCCTGCGGTACTGGGTGCTGGAGATGCACGTCGACGGGTTCCGTTTCGACCTGGCTTCCACCCTGGCGCGCGAGTTCTACGAAGTGGACCGCCTGAGCGCGTTCTTCGACCTGGTCCAGCAGGACCCCGTCATCAGTCAGGTGAAGCTGATCGCCGAACCGTGGGACATCGGCGAAGGCGGGTATCAGGTGGGGAACTTCCCGGGTTTGTGGACGGAGTGGAACGGGAAGTATCGCGACACTGTGCGTGACTACTGGCGGGGACAACCCGCGACCCTCGGCGAGTTCGCCTCGCGTCTGACCGGCTCCTCCGACCTCTACGAGGCGACGGGACGGCGACCCAGCGCGAGCATCAACTTCGTGACCGCCCACGACGGCTTCACGTTGGCGGACCTGGTGTCCTACAACGAGAAACACAACGAGGCCAACGGCGAGGACAACCGCGACGGCGAAAGTCACAACCGGTCGTGGAACTGCGGCGTCGAAGGCCCCACCGACGATCCCGAGATCCTCGAGCTGCGCGCCCGGCAACAGCGCAACTTCCTCACCACGCTGCTGCTGTCCCAGGGCACGCCGATGATCAGTCACGGCGACGAGTTCGGCCGCACGCAGCGCGGCAACAACAACGTCTACTGCCAAGACTCGGAGATCTCCTGGATGGACTGGACCATGTGCGACACCAACGCCGACCTGGTGGAGTTCACCAGGCGCGTCACCGCGTTGCGCACCGAGCACCCGGTGTTCCGGCGCCGCCGCTTCTTCGAGGGCAAGCCGCTGCGCACCGGCGACCAGGTGCGCGACATCGCGTGGCTCACCCCGTCCGGCACCGAGATGACCTCCAAGGAATGGGATTCCGGCTTCAAGTTCGTCGGCATGTTCCTCAACGGCGACGCCATTCCCTCGCCCAACCTGCGAGGTGAACGCGTCGTCGACGACACGTTCCTGCTGTGCTTCAACGCCCACACCAACCCCATCGAGTTCGTGGCGCCCGACGCCACCTACGCCGCGGAATGGACCGGCGCCCTCGACACCACCTCCCCGACCGGGGACACCGCCGTCGTGCTCAAGGCCGGCGACGCCGCAGCACTTCCGGGCCGCTCGGTCCTCGTCCTCCGAAAGACGGCCTGACCCATGACCAGACCTCAGCCCAGACCCCAGCCCAGACCCATCGTGTCCACCTACCGCCTGCAGATGCGCGGCGACGCCTTCACGTTCGACGACGCCGTGAACCTGCTCGACTATCTGGCCGACCTCGGGGTGAGCCACCTCTACCTCTCCCCCATCCTCACCGCGGCCTCCGGGTCCACCCACGGCTACGACGTCACCGACCCCACCAGCGTGTCCGCCGAACTCGGTGGGCCCGAGGGCCTTTCGCGGCTCGCCGAAGCCGCCCACCAGCGCGGCCTGGGGCTGGTGGTCGACATCGTGCCCAACCACCTGGGCGTCGACGATCCCAGCCAGAACGCGTGGTGGTGGGACCTGCTGACGCATGGCCGTGCGTCGGCGTTCGCCCCCTACTTCGACGTCGACTGGGGCCTGGACCCGGACGGCCGAATCGTGTTGCCCGTGCTCGGATCCGACGACGATCTCGACGACCTCGAGGTCGACGGTGACGTCTTGCGCCTCGGCGAACGCACCTGGCCCATCGCCCCCGGCACCGCCGCCGACGACGGCAGGCAGACCCACGATCGACAGCATTACCGCCTGATCGGGTGGCGGCACAACGTGTGCGGCTACCGCCGGTTCTTCTCCATCACCTCACTGGCCGGACTGCGCCAGGAAGACCCGGACGTGTTCGCGGCGACGCACGCCGAGGTGCGACGGTGGTTCGACGAGCACCTCGTCGACGGCGTACGCATCGACCATCCCGACGGATTGGCCGACCCCGCAGGCTATCTCACCTCACTGCGCGCACTGCTCGGACCCGACGCGTGGATCGTGATCGAGAAGATCCTCGCCGTGGACGAGGCGCTGGAGCCGACGTTGCCCGTCGCAGGTACCACCGGCTACGACGCCCTGCGCGAGATCGGCGGACTCTTCGTCGACCCGGCGGCCGCACCGCAGGACGGTGACGACGCCGCGGCCGTGGCCGCACTCAAGGTGTCGTCGGCCACGGTCACGCTGGCCAGCGAGACCGCCCGGCTGTGCCGGGCCATCGTCGGCACCGTCGGCACCGACCACCCCCGGCTGGCCGACGCCGTCGCGGCGCTGCTGTCACACGTGGAGGTGTATCGCACCGACTACCGCGGTCTCACCGCCGTACTGCCGACCGCGCTGGCGCACACCGCCGCCGCACACCCGGATCTGGCCGCCCCGCTGCAGCTCGTCGCCGCGGCGCTCAACCACGCCGAACCCGCCACGCGGCTGCAGCAGCTGTGCGGGGCCGTGACCGCCAAGTCCGTGGAGGACTGCTTCTTCTACCGCGACGCGCGGCTGGTGTCGCTCAACGAGGTGGGCGGCGAACCCGCGCGGTTCGGCACCAGTGCGGCGGAATTCCAGCACGCCTCGGCGCTGCGCGCCACGCACTGGCCGCACGCCATGGTGACGCTGTCGACGCACGACACCAAGCGCGGCGAGGACGTCCGCGCCCGCATCGGCGTGCTGTCACAGGTACCGGGACTGTGGGCCGAACTCGCCGCCCAGTGGCTCGCGGCGACCACCCCGCCCGACGGGCCCACCGCACTGTTCCTGTTGCAGAACGTGTTCGGCGTGTGGCCGAGCGACGGCCAGGTGACCGACGCGCTGCGGGAACGCCTGCACGGCTACGCCGAGAAGGCGATCCGCGAGGCGGCACTGCACACCACGTGGAACGACCCGGACGACGAGTTCGAGTCGGCCGTGCACGCCTGGCTCGACCGCGTGGTCGACGGGCCCACCGCGGCCGAGCTGACCGCGCTGGTCCGTCAGCTCGAACCCCATGCCCGCAACGACTCCGTGGCACAGAAGCTGTTGTCACTCACGGTGCCCGGCATCCCCGACGTCTACCAGGGCACCGAGCTCGCCGACGACAGCCTGGTCGATCCCGACAACCGCAGGCCCGTCGACTACGCACTGCGCCGGGAGGCACTCGCCGCCCAGACCGACGACAAGATCCGCGTGACCGCCGCGGCGCTGCGGCTGCGTCGCGAACGACCGGCGGCATTCCTGTCCGGCGACCACCGCCCGGTGATCGCCGACGGCACCGCGGCCGACCACGTGGTCGCGTTCCGACGCGGTGACGACGTCCTGGTCGCCGTGCGCCGTTGGACGGTGCGCCTCGACGAGACCGGTTGGGACGACACGGCTTTGGACCTGCCCGCCGGCACGTGGACCGACCGGATCACCGGAACGACGCTGTCCGGGCGCGTCCCGGCCGGCGAACTGTTCGACACCCTGCCCGTAGCCCTGCTGACGAGGACCAATGACTGAACGTGAATTCGCCGTATGGGCACCCCGACCCGACAAGGTCGCACTCGACGTCGACGGCGTCGTCCACGCTCTGACGCGTGACGACGACGGGTGGTGGCGGGCGTCGGTCGACGCCGCGCCCGGCGCCCGCTACGGCTACCTGGTCGACGACGATCCCACCGTCCTACCCGACCCCCGGTCGGCACGTCAGCCCGACGGCGTCCACGAGCGGTCCGCGCTGTGGGATGCCGCCGACGCCGCCTGGACCGACGGCGACTGGGCGGGCCGCTCCATCGAGGGCGCGGTGATCTACGAGCTGCACACCGGGACCTTCACGCCCGAGGGCACCTTCGACGCGGCGATCGCCAAGCTCGACTACCTGGTGGACCTCGGCGTCGACTTCGTGGAACTCATGCCGGTCAACGCCTTTGGCGGCACGCACGGCTGGGGGTACGACGGCGTGCTCTGGTACGCCGTGCACGAGCCGTACGGCGGCCCGGACGCACTGGTCCGGCTCGTCGACGCGTGTCACGCCCGCGGCCTCGGCGTCCTGATCGACGCGGTGTTCAACCACCTCGGGCCGTCCGGCAACTACCTTCCGAGGTTCGGCCCGTACCTGTCGACGGGCAGCAACCCGTGGGGCGAGTCGATCAACATCTCCGGTCCGGATTCCGACGAGGTGCGCCGCTACATCCTCGACTGCGCGTTGCGCTGGATGCGCGACTTCCACGCCGACGGCCTGCGCTTGGACGCCGTGCACGCGCTGGTGGACACCACGGCCGTACACATCCTGGAAGAACTCTCGGCCGAAACCGAGGCACTGGCAGGCGAACTCGGTCGACCGCTGTCGCTGATCGCCGAGAGCGACCTCAACGATCCGCGGCTGATCACCCCGCGCGACCGCGGCGGCCTCGGCATGACGGCGCAGTGGGACGACGACATCCACCACGCCATCCACTCGGCGGTGTCGGGCGAGCGGCAGGGCTACTACGGCGACTTCGGCACCATGGCAGCCCTGGCGGAGACCCTGCGGCACGGCTACTTCCACGCGGGCACGTACTCGTCGTTCCGGCATCGTCGCCACGGCAGGCCACTGGACACCGCCACCATCCCGGCGAC
This sequence comes from Mycobacterium sp. DHQP2018-32-09, assembly GCF_058148405.1. NCBI lineage: Bacteria > Bacillati > Actinomycetota > Actinomycetes > Mycobacteriales > Mycobacteriaceae > Mycobacterium > Mycobacterium sp. DHQP2018-32-09. The sequence goes on from NZ_JBYVYK010000026.1 coordinate 20,041, forward strand.
GCGGCTGCTGGCTTACACCCTGACCCACGATCAAGTGGGCAACCGGGCCATCGGCGACCGCCCGTCACAGAACCTCGACGGCGGCCAGTTGGCCGTCAAGGCCGCGCTGGCCCTGGGCTCGCCCTACACCGCGATGCTGTTCATGGGCGAGGAGTGGGCGTCGTCGAGCCCGTTCCAGTTCTTCAGCAGCCATCCCGAACCCGAGTTGGCCCGCGCCACCGCCGAGGGTCGCAAGGCGGAGTTCGCCGAGCACGGGTGGGACGCCGACGAGGTGCCCGACCCGCAGGATCCGCAGACGTTCCTGCGATCCAAGCTGGACTGGGACGAGGTGACCCAGGGCGAGCACGGGCGCGTGCTCGAGACCTACCGCAGGCTCATCGACCTGCGCCGCACCGAGCCCGACATGGCCGATCCGTGGCTCGACGACCTGCGCGTCGACGTCGACGAGGACGCCCGGTGGCTGGTGATGCACCGTGGGTCGATCGCGATCGCCTGCAACCTGGGTACCGAGGACGCCACCGTCCCGGTGGGTGGCGAGGTGTTGTTCTCCTGGGGCGAGGTGCCGTCCGGCGACGCGATCACCGTGCCGGGGCACGCGTTCGCCGTCGTCCGCACGGTCAAGTAGTCATCCCCAGGCCACGTGCCTGGGGATGACCGATTGCCCGGGCACGCGGCCGGGTCGACCATGTGGGCATGAACCCAACCGCTCCGGACGTTCCGGATTCATGCCCCGCGCTCGCCACCGCCACCGACCCCATCGCATCCGTCGACGACCTCCGGCAACGTTGGCGCGCCGTGCTGGGCGAACTGGGTTTCGCCGAGCACCTGCTGCGCTTCGCGTTCGTGGGGCCGGACCGTCGAATGATCAAGGTGCTCAGCGACGTTCCGCTGCGCGGTGACCCGACGCGACGGCTGGTCGACGGGTTGACCAGCAGCCTGGCGGGCGTCCTCGCCGGCCTCGGCGACGGTCACTCCGTCGCGTTCCTGCTGGTGCATCCCGGCCGCGGCGGGGTGTCGGGAACCGACCGTCGCTGGGCCACGGCCCTGGCCGCCTCGGCGGCCGCCGCCGGCGTCGCGCTGGAACCGGTGTTCCGCGCTGACGACGAGGCGGTGCGGCTGGTGTCGGCTCACGTCGCGGCCGCGTGACGCCGGCTCAGGTGAGGTAGCGGTACGTCGGCGAGCCTGGCTCGAGCAGCTCGACGTGACAGTCGGAGTCCCGCATCCGGGCCATCAGCGGGTCCAGATCGGCGGCCGAGCCCATCTCGATGCCCACCAGCGCCTCGCCGGTCTCCCGGTTGTTGCGCTTGACGTACTCGAACAGCGTGATGTCGTCGTTGGGTCCGAGCACCGAGTCCAGGAAGCGGCGCAGCGCCCCGGGCTCCTGGGGGAAGTCGACCAGGAAGTAGTGCTTGAGGCCCAGGTGGACCAGCGACCGTTCCAGCACCTCGCCGTACCGCGACACGTCGTTGTTGCCGCCGGAGATGAGGCAGACCACGGTCGAGCCCGGTCGAACGTCGGCTTCCAGCAGGGCCGCCACCGACAGCGCGCCCGCGGGCTCGGCGATGATGCCCTCGTTCTGGTAGAGATCGAGCATCGCCGTGCACACCGCGCCCTCGTCCACGGTGGTCATCGACACCATGTCGCCCGCGGCGGCCAGCGCCGCGAACGGCTTGGCGCCCGCGCGCGCCACGGCGGCGCCGTCGACGAACTGGTCGACGTCGGAGATGGTCGCGGGCTCCCCCTTGGCCAACGCGGCCAGCATCGAGGCCGCACCGGCGGGTTCGGCGCCCAGCACGGAGGTATCCGACGTCCGCTCCGCCAGGTAGGTGGTGATGCCGCTGATGCAGCCGCCACCGCCGACGGGCACGATCACCAGGTCCGGTTCGACGTCCAGCTGGTCGAGGATCTCGACCGCGATGGTGCCCTGCCCCGCCATGGTGCGCAGGTCGTCGTAGGGCGGCACCAGCGTGGCGCCCGTCCGCTCGACGTCCTCGAGCGCGGCGGTGGCGGCCATGTCGTAGGTCTTCCCGCCGACGATCAGCTCGATGAAGTCGCCGCCGTGGTACCGGATGCGATCACGCTTTTGCTTGGGCGTCTTGGCGGGCACGTACACCCGGCCGTGCACGCCCATGGAGCGGCACGCCAGCGCGAACCCCTGGGCGTGGTTGCCCGCCGACGAGCACACCACGCCCGCGGCGAGTTCCTCCGGCGACAGCTGCATCAACAGGTTGTAGGCACCACGCAGCTTGTAGGACCGCACCGCCTGCAGGTCCTCGCGCTTGAGGTACACCCGCGCACCCGTGATGGTCGACAGCCGGTCGCTGAACTGCAGCGGCGTGCGGGCCACCACGCCGGAAATTCGCCGGGCAGCCTCGTCGACGTCGGCCGCGGACAGGGGAGACGTCAGCGGCGCCCGCGATTCTCGGCTCAACTCGGCGCTCAGCTCGGCAGACACTGGTCAATGGTGCCACTCACCCGGCTCGTCCCGAAAATCAGAGGACCCACGCCACGAGTTTCGGCTAGCCGAAACCTCGACTTTGAGCTATCGTCGAAAACATGACCGCCCCGACGAGACCCGAACCCTCGGTGCTGATCGCCGGCGTGCCCTGGCCCGTCTACAAGGTGGTCGCCCTCGTCCTCGGGACCGCGGTCTTCATCCTGGTCGGGGCCGTGTCGATGACGGTCGACATGGCCGTCCTGGCCGGTGCCGCCACGGCGGCGGTGACGTGGGTCGGGCTCGGCCGCCTGCACGCCGACGACGACTGACTAGCCCTCCAGCAGCGTCCGCAAGGTCTGCAAATCCGCGGCCACGGCCGCCGCATCGGCCTCGAATTCCTCGTCGGTCATGCCCGGCCGGCGGCGCAACGTGAACACCGCCTCGCACGCCTGGCCGCCCGCGGGGATCACGCGCATCGGGTTGTAGACCGACTCCCCCGACGGCAGAGTCACCACGTGGTCGAGCACGCCGAAGACGTTGGGCGGCGCGAACTCGACCGTGACGCTGCCCAGCGCCGCCTCCGATACCCCGGCGGCCCACCGCGGCAGGTTGGCCGGCTCCGAGGCGAATGCGTAGGCCGTCTCCGCCGGCGCCTCGATCCACTGCGCCACGTGACGCGACCGCTCCTGTGTGCTGGCTGTTTCCTCACCCACCACCCCATGGTGACGCACACACTGTGACGATGTCCGAAAGTGCCGAATCCCGCGCCGATCCCCCCGTCGCCGCACCCACTCCCGGCGCAGCGCACCGGCCGGACCCCCTCCAGGTGAACCGTCTCGTCCGCGACGTCGAACACCACGTGCCGTCCTGGCTGCGGCCAGGCGAGCCCGAGAACCGCCTCCCCGTCGCCGTCGCCATCGTCGCGGCCATCGTGCTGCAACACCTCATCCCCGAGGCCTACACCGTGGTGCCGCGCCTGCCGCTGATCGTGATGGAGGTGCTCCTGCTCCTGGTGCTGCTGGCCCTCAACCCCGTCCGGCTGTCCCGGCGCACCACCGTCGGCAAGTGGGCCAGCCTGGGGCTCACCGCGGCCATCACCGTCGACAACACGGCCTCGGCCGTCGTGCTGGACTACCTGATCCTCTCCGGCGCCGTCAGCAACGACCCGGGCAAGCTGCTCGGCGGCGGCGCGGCGATCTTCGTCACCAACGTGATCGCGTTCGGCATCTGGTACTGGGAACTCGACCGCGGCGGCCCCTTCGCCCGCGGCGTGGGCGAGCGACCACATCCCGACTTCCTGTTCCCCCAGATGGATCCGGACACCGCCAAACTCGTCGCGCCGAACTGGCGGCCGACGTTCGTGGACTACCTGTACACCAGCTTCACCAACGTGGTGGCGTTCTCCCCCACCGACACCATGCCGCTGTCACGCTGGGCCAAGCTGATGATGACCGTGCAGGCCATGGTCTCGATGTCGACGGTCGCGCTCGTCATCGCCCGCGCGGTGAACGTGCTGGGCTGAGCGCCCGGGCCCAAGCACCCGTCAGCCGCCGAGGCAGCCCGGCCCGAGCAACGCCTTGAGATCCCCCATCAACGCCGACGACGGGGTGACCCGCAACCGCTGATCGAGTTCCAGCGTCGTGATCCGGTCCCCACTGATGAGCCGCAGGTGCACCTGCGACGTCCCCGGATGATTCGACAGCACCTGCTTGAGCGCACTGACCTTCTCCATGGTGCACTGCCGCGTCGGCAGGCTCACGGCCAGCGGCCGGTCGGCCTGGGCGTTCGAGAAGTCCGGCACGACGACGTCGTTGACGATCAGCGACAACCGATCGTCGCGCGCGTTGACCTTCGCCCCGAGGATCACCACCGCGTCGTCGGCCACGTCGGCCCCGAACGTGGCGTACGTCTGCGGGAAGAACATCACCTCGATGCCGCCCGTCAGGTCCTCCAATTGCGCTGACGCCCAGGGCAACCCGTTCTTGTTGACCCGCCGGTTCACCGACGCCAGGATGCCGCCGACGCGCACCTGGGTGTCCGGCGCGACGTCGCCGTCGAGGATCGCCGGGATCTGCGTGTCCACCTGCGTCGCCAGCAGGTGCGCGACGCCGTTGAGCGGGTGGCCCGAGACGTACAGGCCGAGCATCTCCCGCTCCAGGGCGAGCTTGTGCTTGTCCTCCCACTCGTCCTCGGGCACCTTGATGGTGAACGCGGCGTCGCCCATGTCGGCCGACCCGTCGGCACCGCCGAAGAGGTCGAACTGCCCCATCGCCTCGGCCTTCTTGGTGCCCAGCACCGAGTCGACCGCGTCGGTGTGCACCAGGAACAGGCCCTTGCGGGGGTGGCCCAGCGAGTCGAAGGCGCCGGCCTTGATCAACGACTCCGTCACCTTCTTGTTGCAGGCGGTGATGTCGATCTTGTTGAGATAGTCGGAGAAGTCGGTGTACTTGCCCTTCTCCGCACGCGTGCTCACCAGCGAGCTGACGACGTTGGCACCCACGTTGCGCACGGCGCCGAGCCCGAAGCGGATGTCGTCGCCGACCGACGCGAAGTTCTGCACCGACTCGTTGACGTCCGGCGGCAACACCGTGATGCCGAGCCTGCGGCAGTCCGCCAGATAGACCGCGGCCTTGTCCTTGTCGTCGCCCACGGACGTGAGCAGACCCGCCATGTACTCGGCCGGGAAGTTCGCCTTCAGGTACGCGGTCCAGTACGACACCAGGCCGTAACCCGCGGCGTGCGACTTGTTGAACGCGTACCCGGCGAACGGAAGAATGGTGTCCCACAACGCCTTGACGGCGGCCTCGGAGAACCCGTTGGCCGTCATGCCCTCCTTGAAGCCCTTGTACTCGGCCTCCAGCACCTCGAGCTTCTTCTTGCCCATGGCCTTGCGCAGCGCGTCGGCCTTGCCCATCGAGTACGATGCGACCTTCTGGGCGATGAACATGATCTGCTCTTGGTAGACGATCAGGCCGTACGTCTCGGCCAGGATCTCCTTGAGCGGTTCCTCGAGTTCGGGGTGGATCGGCTTGATGGCCTGGCGGCCGTTCTTGCGGTCGGCGTAGTCGTTGTGGGCGTTCATGCCCATCGGGCCCGGGCGGTACAGCGCCAGCACGGCGACGATGTCGTTGAACTCGGTGGGCTGCATGCGCCGCAGCAGGTCGCGCATCGGCCCGCCGTCGAGCTGGAACACGCCCAAGGTGTCACCGCGACCGAGGAGCTCGTAAGCCTTGGGATCGTCGAGGGCGAGCGTCTCGAGGTCCAGGTCGATGCCGCGGTTGGCCTTAATGTTCTCGATGCAGTCGCCGATGATCGTCAGGTTCCGCAGCCCCAGGAAGTCCATCTTCAGCAGGCCGATGGCCTCGCACGACGGATAGTCCCAGCCGGTGATGACCGCGCCGTCCTGGGGACGCTTCCACAGCGGGATGGCGTCGATGAGCGGCTGCGAACTCATGATGACCGCGCACGCGTGCACGCCCGCGTTGCGCACCAGACCCTCCAGGCCGCGGGCGGTCTCGTAGATGGTGCGCACGTCGGGATCGGTGTCGATGAGCGCGCGGACCTCCGCGGCTTCCTTGTACCGCTCGTGCGTGGGATCGGTGATGCCGGACACCGGGATGTCCTTGGCCATGATCGGAGGCGGCAGCGCCTTGGTGATGCGGTCGGCAATCGCGAACCCGGGCTGACCGTAGTGCACCCGGGCCGAATCCTTCAGCGCCGCCTTGGTCTTGATGGTGCCGAACGTGATGACCTGCGCGACGCGGTCGCTACCCCACTTGTTGGCGGCGTAGCGCAGCATCTCCCCGCGCCTGCGGTCGTCGAAGTCGATGTCGATGTCGGGCGCCGACGGGCGCTCGGGGTTGAGGAACCGCTCGAACAGCAGGCCGTGCGGAATGGGGTCGATGTTGGTGATGCCCATGGCGTAGGCGACCAGCGAGCCGGCGGCCGACCCACGGCCGGGACCCACCCGGATGCCCACCGAGCGCGCGTAGTTGATCAGGTCGGCCACGATGAGGAAGTAGGCCGGGAAACCCTTGTCGCAGATGACCTTGATCTCGTACTGCGCGCGGTCGAGGTACTCCTGCGGCACCTCGGCACCGGGGAAGCGCCGGTCCCGCAGGCCTGCCATGACCTCGTGCGTCAGCCACGACCCCTGGTCGTGACCCTCCGGGACGGGGAACACCGGCATCCGGTCGGCGGGGGTCCACACGTCCGTGTAGGGCTGCACGCGTTCGGCGATCAACAGCGTCGCGTCGCAGGCGCCCGGCACCTGACCGTCCCACAGCGCCCGCATCTCGGCGGCCGACTTGAGGAAGTAACCGTCGCCGTCGAACTTGAACCGGCTGGGATCCGAGAGCGTCTTGCCGGTCTGGATGCACAGCAGCGCCTCGTGGTTCTGCGCGGCCTCCTTGGTGACGTAATGGCAGTCGTTGGTGGCCAACGGCGGGATGCCGAGCCTGCGCCCCACGTCGAGCAGCCCCTCGCGGACGCGCCGCTCGATGTCGATGCCGTGGTCCATCAGCTCGAGGAAGAAGTTCTCCTTGCCGAAGATGTCCTGCCACTTGGCCGCCGCGGCCACCGCCTCCTCGACCTGGCCCAGCCGGAGCCGCGTCTGCACCTCGCCCGACGGGCACCCCGTCGTGGCGATGATCCCCTCGGAGTGCTCGGCGATGATCTCGGCGTCCATGCGGGCCCACTTGCCCAGCTGGCCCTCGAACGACGCCAGCGACGACAGTTTGAACAGGTTGCGCAGACCGGTCGCGTTCTCCGCGACCATCGTCATGTGGGTGTAGGCGCCGCTGCCGGAGACGTCGTCGCCCTTCTGGCTGGGATCGCCCCATTGCACGCGCTTGGTGTCGAACCGCGACGCCGGCGCGATGTACGCCTCGATGCCGATGATGGGCTTGACGCCGGTGTCCTTCGACGCGTTGTAGAACTCGCTGGCGCCGAACATGTTGCCGTGGTCGGTCATTCCGAGCGCAGGCATCTCCAGCCGCTTCGCCTCGGCGAACATGTGCTTGACCTTCGCCGCACCGTCGAGCATCGAGTATTCGGTGTGGTTGTGCAGGTGCACGAAAGATTCGCCCATAGGGACGCCAGTCTAGGACCGACCTCCGACACCGCTCGGCGTGTCGCGAGACGTGTCTCGTGCGGCGTCGACGCCACCCGCGCCGACCAGGCCGTGCGACAGCACGCGGGCCAGCGCCGCGGTGACGGCCGACAGCTCGACGCCGCCCGTCCTGGCGAAGCCCGCACACAGGCCCATGCCCCACAGGATGGAGTGCATCAGGTCGACGATGGGCGCCGCGTCGGTGTCGGCGGGCAGCTCGCCGCGCGCGACCGCGTCGCACACCAGGTCGGCGACGTAGGTCGGCAACGCCCCGCCGCGCTCGTACCCCAGCGCGCTGTTGCGGCTGGCCTCCAGCCGCGAACTGATGAGGAAGGCGACCTGCGAATGGTCGGCGCGGTCGGCCTCGACCAGTGCCCCGACGAGCGCGGTCAGCGCCTCGGCCAGCGACCCCGGACGACCCGCCCGCGCGATGCACGCCGACATCACCTCGCGCGACTCGACGACCAGCGCCTCGTAGATCTCCTCGCGCGACGAGAAGTAGTAGTGCAGCGTCGGCCTGCTGAGATCCGCCTCGACCGCGATCGCCTGGAACGTGGCCGCGGGATAGCCGCGCTCGTTGATGACCCGACGGGCGGCGCGCAGGATCCGGTTGCGGGTCTCGACCGAGTCGGACCCCACCGGGCGACCACGCTTCCTGGCGGTCGGCCTCGGCCGTTCATCCGTTTGCGACATCGTGAAGACCTCACCCTGCGAGGCGCGGGAACGACCCGTGCGCAGCAAACGGTATTGCATAGCTACTCGCCGGTCAACCAAGCTGGTTCAGGGTCGCACGTGCAGCCTCAACTGCCGCGACCGTAAGAGTGGCCCCCAGTGCGGCAGACTACGGGTTTGCTTGCGCCTTGCTGCGCAACGCACCGAAGGTCATCACGGCCAGGGCGGCCCAAATTAGCCCGAAACCCACCCACCTGGCCGTCGGCATGGGTTCGTGCGCCACCAGCACGCCCCACGCCATCTGCAGCGCCGGGTTGAGGTAGAACAGCAGCCCCACCGTGACCAGCGGCAGCCGCTGCGCCGCCGCGGCGAACAACAGCAGCGGCACCGCAGTGATCGGTCCGGCCGCCACCAACAGCCACGCATGCCCCACGCCCGCATGCCCGAAGTGGCCGAGACCCTGGGCATGCAGCACCGCCAGGTAACCCACCGCGATGGGCAGCGCCAGCAGCGCCTCCACCGCCACGCTGACCCGCGGATCGGCGTCGACGAGCTTCTTGACCAGACCGTAGAACGCGAACGTGACCGCCAGCCCCAGGGCCACGTACGGCGGGCCGCCCACCCCGACGGTCAGCACCACCACGGCCACGACCGCCAGCGCCAACGCCGCCGACTGCCAGCGGTTGACCCGCTCGCGCAGCACCAGCACCCCCAGCGCCACGGTGACGAGCGGGTTGATGAAGTACCCCAGCGCGCCGTCGACCACGTGCCCGTGCGTGGCCGCGTAGATGTAGATGCCCCAGTTGGCCGACACCAGCGCCGAGGCCGCCGCCAACTGCCAACACGTACGGCCCGAGAGCCGCCGCAGGTCACCGAGCCGTCGCGTCACGATGAGGACGAGCACCAGGCACAGCGCCGCCCACACGATTCGGTGCGCCAACACCTCCAGCGACGTCGCAGGCAGCAGCAGCGGAAAGTACCCGGGGCACAACCCCCACCAGGTGAACGCGCCGACGCCGAACAGCACCCCGGCGCGCCGCCGGGCCGTGGGCGCCGTCACGCGTCGTGGTGACGGAGCACGTCGAGCGCGTGGCTGAGATCGGCGGGATACGGGCTGGTGATCTCGATGCGCCTGCCGTCGGCGGGATGCGCGAACGCCAACGACCGGGCGTGCAGCCACTGCCGCTCCAGGCCCAACCGCTTGGCCAGCGTGGGATCCGCGCCGTAGGTGAGATCCCCACAGCACGGGTGGTGCAACGCCGAGAAGTGCACGCGGATCTGATGCGTGCGACCCGTCTCGAGATGCACGTCGAGGAGGCTCGCCGCGACGAACGCCTCGACCGTGTCGTAGTGCGTGACCGAGTTCCTGCCGCCCTCGGTCACCGCGAACTTCCAGTCGTGCCCACGGTGCCGCCCGATCGGCGCGTCGATGGTGCCGCTCGACGGATCGGGATGGCCCTGCACCAGCGCGTGGTAGCGCTTGTCGACGGTGCGCTGCTTGAACGCACGCTTGAGCACGGTGTACGCGCGTTCCGAGATCGCGACCACCATCACCCCGGACGTGCCCACGTCCAGGCGGTGCACGATGCCCTGACGCTCGTGCACGCCCGACGTGGTGATCCGATAGCCCGCCGCCGCGAGACCGCCGAGCACCGTCGGACCCGTCCAGCCCACCGACGCGTGCGCGGCTACCCCGGCCGGCTTGTCCACCGCGACGATGTCGGCGTCGGAGTACAGGATCGTCATGCCCTCGATGTCGACGGGCGGATTGTCCAGCGGCTCGGCAGGTTCCGGCAACGTGACCTCAAGCCAAGCGCCGGCCGTCAACCGATCGGACTTGCCCACCGCGACGCCGTCGACCTGGACGCCGCCGTCCTCGGCGAGCGTGGCGACCACCGTCCGCGACAGCCCGAGGAGCCGCGAGAGGCCCGCGTCCACCCGCATGCCCGCCAGCCCCTCGGGAACCGGCATCGACCGTGACGACATCAGGTCCCGTCGGACTCGGTCTCGGCGGGCTTGCGCTGCGCGGGCTCGGCGGCGGGCTCGGCGGTGGCCGAGTCGGCGTCTCCCGACGTGGCGTCGGCCGGTGCGGCGTCCCCATCCCCGCGACGCCCTGCGGCGTCCCCATCCCCGCGACGCCCTGCGGCGTCCCCATCCCCGCGACGCCCTGCGGCGTCCCCATCCCCGCGACGCCCTGCGGCGTCCTCATCCACGCGACGCCCTGCGGCGTCGAAGTCGAACCCGAACAGCGACAGCGCCACCAACAGGATCGCCCCGCCCACCACGGCGGGATCCGCCACGTTGAACACCGGCCACCACCCGATGGACAGGAAGTCGACGACGTGGCCGCGCAGCGGGCCCGGCGACCGGAAGAACCGATCGACCAGGTTGCCGAGCGCCCCGCCCAGGATCATGCCCAGCCCCAGCGCCCACCACGGCGACACCAGTCGACGGCCCATCCAGATGATGCCGATCACGACGCCGGTGGCCACCAGCGTCAACACCCAGGTGTAGCCGGTCGCCATGGAGAACGCCGCTCCCGAGTTGCGCACCAACGTCCACGTGACGGTGTCGCCGATGATCGAGACCGGCTGGCCGGGCACCAGCAGTCGCACGGCCAACACCTTCGTCACGACGTCGAGCACCAGGACCACCGCGGCGACGGCCAGCAGGAGCCGCAGCCGGCGGCGCGGCCGGACCGGGGCGGCCTCCGCGGCCGTCACGGGCTCCGTCGACCCCGCAGCTCCGGACCCCGCGGGTCCCGTGGATTCATCAGACACCGCACCATCATCCCAAAGCCGCCATGCGCAATGATCGGCGCATGAGCCGCATCGTCGTCATCACCACCGGCGGCACCATCGCCACCAGCTCGGATGCCACCGGGGTGGCCCGACCCACGCAGCGCGGCGCCGACCTCGTGGCCCGGCTCGACCCCGGCGGCGCCGACCCCGGTCGCGACGTCACCGTCGTCGACCTGCTCGCCGTCGACAGCTCCGAACTCGGCCCGGCGCAGTGGCAGCTCATCGCGGACGCCGTCGCCGACGCGGCCGCCTCGGGCGCCGACGGCGTGGTGGTCACCCACGGCACCGACACGCTCGAGGAAACCGCGCTGTGGCTCGACCTGGTGCACGACGGCGCGACCCCGGTGGTACTCACCGGGGCGATGCGCAGCGCCGACGATCCCGACGCCGACGGCCCAGCCAACCTGCGGGACGCGCTGACGCTGGCGGGCGATCCCGCGGCCGCCGGGCTCGGCGTCGCGGTGTGTCTCGGCGGGACGGTGTGGCAGCCGCTGGGCCTGACCAAGACCGGCTCCGGCTTCACCGGCCGCGTCCTCGGGAGGGTCTCCGGCGCGGCCGTCATCCTCGACCGCGAACGGCAGCGCCCCACCGTGGGACCGGTCGGCCGACCCGTGCGCGTGGACGTCGTGGCCGCCTACGCCGGCAGCGACGGCGTGGCCGTCGATGCGTTCGTCACCGCGGGCGCGCGCGGGCTGGTCCTGGAGGCCCTCGGCGCGGGCAACGCCGGGCCTGCCGTCGTCGAGGCGGTGTCCAGGGCGTGCGCCGGGGGCGTCGCCGTCGTCCTGTCGACGCGGGTGCCCGGAGGTGCCGTGGCGCCGCGCTACGGCCCCGGCCGGGCCCTGTGCGACGCGGGCGCGGTGCCCGTGCCCACCCTGCGGCCGGCCCAGGCCAGGGTGCTGCTCGCAGCCGCCCTCGGCGCGGGCGCCGACGTGGCCGCCACCTTCGCGCGCTGGGGCTGACGCTAGCTCGTCATGGCGTGCACGTAGTCGGGCCAGTCGAGGCTGTCGACCGGGTTGGCGCGGGTCACCTCCTGGGCGTCGGTGCGCAGCGTGCGAGCCGGACCGGGTCCCGACGCCCGCGTCTCGAATCGCACCGTCATCACCCCGTGCCCGGCGCCCTGGACCCAGCCGTGCCCGTGATCGGCGTGCGTCACGTCGTCGCCGATGCGCCAGGGTGCGTCGGCGGCCGTCGCCGCGGCAGCCGGCGCCGGCGGCGACACGCCGTCGGCGGTCTCGATGGCCTGCTCCAGATCCGGGAACAGCGACTCCTGGCGCACGTCGGTCAGACCGGAGAACCCGACGCCGAGCAGGCGGATCGGACCGATGTCGACGGGATCGAGCAGCAGCCGGCGTGCGGTCGCGATCAACGTCGCGACGTCGGTGGTGGCGTACGGCAACGTCGCCGACCGCGTCAGGGTGCTCATGTCGGACTTCTTGAGCTTCACCGTGACCGTCCGCGCGCCCCTGCCGTCGCGCAGCAAGCGGGTGTGCGCATGCTCCCCGATCGGCGCGATGGCCTCCCGCAGCTGGTCGAGCGTGACGAGGTCCGCGGCGAACGTCGACTCCGCGCTGATCTGCTTGGAACTCGCCCGCTCGGCCACCGGCCGGTCGTCGATGCCGCGCGAGAGCCGGTGCAGCGCAGGCCCGATGGTGCCACCCAGCACGTCGGCCGCCTCGGATTCGCTGAGCGCGGCCAACGCGCCGATGGTGTCGATGCCCAGGCGGTGCAACCGTTCCTCGGCCACCGGGCCGATGCCCCACAGCCGCCGCACGGGCAACCCGGCGAGCAAGGTCGTCTCCTCGGCGGCGCGCACCACGCGGATGCCGTCGGGCTTGGCCAGACCGGAGGCGATCTTGGCGATCTGCTTGCCGGATCCCGCGCCCACCGAGGCCACCAGCCCCGTCTCGGCGCGGATGCTCGCCCGCAGCGCGGCACAGAACCGCTCGACGTCGGCCACCGACGCACCGGCCAACTCGGGGGGCTCGCCGAACGCCTCGTCGAACGACAGCTGCTCCAACACCGGCACCGAGCGGCGCACGGTGTCCAACACGCGGCCGCTGGCCACGCCGTACACCACGCCGCGCGGCGGCAGCACCACCGCCCCGGCACCGACGAGCCGGCGCGCCTGGTGCATCGGCATCGCCGAGCGGGCGCCGAACACCCGGGACTCGTAACTCGCCCCGGCGACCACCCCGCGGCCGCCCAACCCGCCGACCAGGACCGGCCGACCCCGCAGCGTCGGACGGGTGAGCTGCTCGACGGATGCGAAGAACGCATCCATGTCGAAGTGCAGGACCCACCGCCCATCCATTCCCGCGATCGTAGGGGGCTAGCCTGACGTCCATGGCTGCCGACGTGCCGATCGCCGACGAGTCGATCCGACTGGGCCAGTTCCTCAAGCTGGCCTCGCTGATCGACAGCGGCGCCGACGCCAAGGCCGTCGTCGCCGACGGCCAGGTCACCGTCAACGGCGAGGTCGAGACCCGACGCGGCAGGCAACTGCGGCCCGGCGACGTGGTGGCGTTCGGGGGCGTTTCGGCGCGCGTCGCCCCCACCTAGCATGACTGCCGTGGACAACACGCTCGCCTACATCGACCAGGGGTCCTTCCTCGCCCTGCGGGCCCTCGGCCGCGGCCCGCTCATCCAGGTCACGTGGATCTACGACCGCCAGGTCGACTTCGAGACGCTGCGCGAGTTCCACGCCAACCTGGGCCACGGCGTCCTGGGCAGGCGCATCGAGCGCGCCGCGGTGCCGTTCGGACGCGATCGGTGGGTCGCCTCACCCGGCCCCGCCGACATCGCCGTCGCCGCGCAGGACCGGCCTCGCAGCGAGGTGTGGCGCTGGGCCGACGAGCGCGTCCGCGTACCCATCGACCCCCAGCACGGGCCGTCCTGGCACCTCGGGGTGCTTCCGCTCGCCGACGGCGGCACGGCGGTGACGCTGGTGGTGTCCCATTCCATCGGCGACGCGAAGGCCATCAACATCGCCATCCGCGACGCCGTCACCGGGGTGCACCGGGACCTGGGCTATCCGCGTCCCGGCTACCGCACCCATCGGGCGGCCGTCCGCGAGGACGTCGCGCGCTTCGTGCGCGACCTGCCCGAGATGGGCAGGGCCGTGGTCGCCGCCGCCAAGGTGGCGCGCACCGAACGCGAGGGGCTGGCGACCTCGGTGAAGTCGGGTTCGGCACCGCGCTCCCGCGGCCCGGTCACCGAGGTGACCCTGCCCAACGTCACGGCCTTCTTCGACGTCGATCACTGGGATGCCCGCGCCAAGGAACTCGGGGGCACCAGCAACTCGCTGTTCGCCGCCGTCGGCGCGCGGCTGGGCCACCGACTCGGCCGCGTCGCCTCCGACGGCAGCGTGCGGCTGTCCCTGCCGGTGAGCGAACGCGCCGACGGCGACTACCGCGCCAATGCCCTCACCGAGGCATCGGTGATCGTCGATCCCGCACGGGTGCTCACCGACCTCGGCGACGTGCGCCGCGACGTCAAGCGAGCACTCACCACACTGGCCGAGACACCCAACGAACTGCTCGGCCCCCTGGCCCTGGTCCCGTTGACCCCCAGCCTGTTGGTACGACGGCTCGAGGGCATGGTGCAGCAGGTCGGCAATCCGATCGGCTGCTCCAACATCGGTGAGCTGGAACCCGAGATCAACCGGCCCGACGGCACCGACGCCGACTACCTGGCCATCCGCATGCTCGAACCCAAGATCACCACCAAGGCGCTGGACCGCATGGGCGGCTCCCTGTTCCTGGTGGCCACACGGGTCCACGGCCGACTCTCGGTGACGGTGCAGGGATGGGTCCCCGGCGGTACGAATACCGTTGCCGCGCTGCGCGACTCGGTGAACTCGGCGCTCGACGACCTGAAGCTGTCCGGCACCGTCGAGTGAGGGAGCCGTCTCAGGCGGTGAGGAACCGGACCAGGCCGTGCTTGCGGATCAGGTAGTAGGCGGCCTCACGCTCGTAGCGACGACGACTCTTGCCCCGCACGTCGATGTAGTGATGGATCAGTTCGATCCGCGGGTCGAACTGCCTACCCACCCCGATCCGATCGAGCCGGATCGCCAGGTCCTGCGCCTCGTGTGACCGGATGCGCGCGTCGTATCCCCCGATGGCCTTGAACGCGCCGGCCCCGATCACCAGGTTGCCCTCGTGCAGCCAGTACGTCGGGGTGGGCGTCGGCTCGGCGAAGATGTTGGGCCAGTGCCTAGTACCGGGGAGCGGGACCTTGGTGGCGACGGCGCGCACCGCCGCCACGTCGCGCACGCCGTCGAGCATCCACGGGATCGACGTCAGGTTGCCGCGCAACGAGAACACCGGCCCGTAGTTGAACGGATCCTGGCTGCCGTCGGCGCGCCGCACCAGTCCGCCCAACGCCCCGATACCCCGCGGCTGGTAGAACTGCATGAGATCGGCTGCCAGCGAAGCGGTTTCGCGCGAGACCACGTCCATGTCCGCGTCGACGAAGTGGATCAGCGTGGCGTCGTCGACGTGGTCGATGATCTGGTTGCGATTAGCCCCTGCACCCCGATTCTGGGCGCTGCGCACCATCGTGACGTCGCCGGCGAACCCCGCGACCACGTCGACGCTGTCGTCGGTGGACGCGTCGTCCAGCACGAACACGTGGTCGTATCCCTGGGTGAGCATCTGCGGCAGCAGCCGAGACAGGTGCTCGCCCATGTTGTAGTTGGGAATCGCGGCTACGACCTGGGGCCGGCTAGGCATCTTCGAGCATCTCTCGTGTCGTGTTCGGGGTCTCGTGGCGGTGTGGTTGCGAGCGTCGTCGCGGCGGCAACCGACGCCGCACCCTACCGCAGCCAGGCGTCCGGCGACCCCACGTCGACCGAGCGCAGGCCGCGTCGCGTCGGCGCATCACGCCTTGGCGATCGACGCCCGGACGCCGTCGCCCACGTCGGCACCGTCGGCGACGTCGCCGAGCCGGAACTCGGTGGCCAGGATCTCACCGGCGATCAGCTCGGAGTGCGTCTGCGCCCATGCGCGGCGCTCGGCGGGCACCGCCAGCACCACGCGGATGCGGTCCGACACGTCCAGGCCGCTGCTCTTGCGCAGCTCCTGCAACTCGCGGATGCGGTCCTTGGCCCAGCCCTCCGCCTCGAGTTCGGGGGTGACCGTGCCGTCGAGCACCACCAGACCCGCACCGTCCGGCAGCGCACCCGTCCACTCCGGCTCTGCGGCAACCAGTTTGGAGGTGAACTCCTCCGGCAGCAGCGTCGCCGGGCCCGCCGTCAGCGTGCCGTCCTCGTGCACCACGGCCTCACCGGCCTTGACCGCCTTGATGGCGGCCTGGACGTCCCTGCCCAGTCGCGGTCCGGCGACCTTGGCGTTGACCGCCAACTCGAAGCGGCCGAAGGCCGCGATGTCGTCGGTCAGCCGCACCGCCTTGACGTTGAGTTCGTCGGCGATGAGGTCGACGAACGGGCGCAGCGCCTCGGGATCCTCGACGGCGACGGTGAGCGCCGGCAGCGGCAACCGGACCCGCAGCTTCTTCGCCTTGCGCAGCGACGACCCCACCGAGCAGACCTCGCGCACCTGATCCATGGCCGCCACCAGCTCGGGGTCCGCCGGGATGGACCCCGCCTCGGGCCAGTCGGTGAGGTGCACCGACCGCTCCCCCGTCAGCCCCCGCCAGATGACCTCGGTGGTCAACGGCAGCAGCGGCGCGGTCAGCCTGCCAAGGACCTCGAGCACCGTGTGCAGCGTGTCGATGGCATCGTCGTCCTCGGTCCAGAACCGCGACCGCGACCGCCGCACGTACCAGTTGGTCAGCGCGTCGGCGAACTGGCGGAGCTGGTCGCACGCACCGGAGATGTCGCACGTGTCCAGGGCCACCGTCAGGTCGTCGCGCAGCAGCGCGAGCTTGGCCAGCACGTAGCGGTCCAGCACGTGCCGAGAATCGGTCCGCCAGGTGCCGCGGCGCGGCGCGTACAGCGTCAGGAACGCATAGGCGTTCCAGAACGGCAACTGCACCTGGCGAACGCCCTCGCGGATGCCCTGCTCGGTGACCACCAGGTTGCCGCCCCGCAGGATCGGCGATGCCATCAGGAACCACCGCATGGCGTCGGAGCCGTCGCGGTCGAACACCTCGGTGACGTCGGGATAGTTGCGCAGCGACTTGCTCATCTTCTGGCCGTCGTTGCCCAGCACGATGCCGTGCGAGACGCACGTCTTGAACGCCGGGCGATCGAACAACGCCGTCGAGAGCACGTGCATCATGTAGAACCAGCCGCGGGTCTGACCGATGTACTCCACGATGAAGTCGGCCGGGAAGTGCGACTCGAACCAATCGGCGTTCTCGAACGGATAGTGCACCTGTCCATACGGCATCGACCCCGAGTCGAACCACACGTCGAACACGTCCTCGATGCGCCGCATCGTCGACCTGCCGGTCGGATCGTCGGGATTCGGCCGGGTGAGCTCGTCGATGTAGGGCCGGTGCAGGTTGTCGGGCCGCACGCCGAAGTCGCGCTCGAGTTCGTCGAGGCTGCCGTAGACGTCGATGCGCGGGTAGGCGGGATCGTCGGACTTCCACACCGGGATGGGCGAACCCCAGTACCGGTTGCGCGACACCGACCAGTCGCGCGCGTTCGACAGCCACTTGCCGAACTGCCCGTCCTTGACGTGCTCCGGATACCAGGTGATCTGCTGGTTCAGCTCGACCATCCGGTCCCGGAACGCCGTCACGCTGACGAACCAGGACGAGACCGCCCGGTAGATCAGCGGGTTCCGACACCGCCAGCAGTGCGGGTAGGAGTGGTCGTAGGTCTCGTGCCGCAGCAGCACCGGGGCGTTGACGGCAGCCGGTCCGGTGCCGTTCTTCAGGTCGCGGATGATGTGCGGGTTGGCCTCGAAGACGTGCATGCCCTGGTAGTCGGGCACGGTGGCGTCGAAACGCCCGCGCGCATCGACCGGGGTGACCGCGACGATGTCGGCGGCATCCGCGGTCGCCTTGTCGTCCTCGCCGTAGGCCGGCGCCATGTGCACGATGCCGGTGCCGTCGTCGGTGGTGACGAAGGCGCCCGGCAGCACGCGAAACGCGTTGGCCGAATCCGAGAAGTACGCGAACGGCGGCAGGTAGCCGGTACCCACCAGCTGCGCCCCGGAGTACGCGCCGAGCACCTCCGGCTGGTCGCCGAGTTCGCGGGCGTAGGCCGCCACGCGCGGCTGCGCCAGCAGGTAGCGCCTGCCGTCGGCGCCCCGCACGTGCACGTAGGTGACCTCGGGTTCCACCGCGACCGCCTGGTTCGACGGCAGCGTCCACGGCGTCGTGGTCCACACCAGGAGGTAGGCGCCCTCGAGTTCCGGTGCCGTCGGCCGCGTCACCCGGAACCCGACCGTCAGCGCGGGATCCTGCCTGCTCTGGTAGACGTCGTCGTCCATGCGCAGCTCGTGGCTCGACAGCGGCGTCTCGTCGTTCCAGCAGTACGGCAGCACGCGGTAGCCCTCGTAGGCCAGACCCTTGTCCCACAGCTGCTTGAAGGCCCAGATCACCGACTCCATGAACGTGATGTCGAGGGTCTTGTAGTCGTTGTCGAAGTCGACCCACCGGGCCTGCCGGGTGACGTAGCTGCGCCACTCGTCGGTGTACTTGAGCACCGACGCCCGGCAGGCGTCGTTGAACTTCTCGATGCCCATGTCCTCGATCTGCGCCTTGCCGGTGATGCCGAGCTGGCGCTGCACCTCGAGTTCGGCGGGCAGACCGTGGGTGTCCCAGCCGAAGCGGCGGTCCACGCGGTAGCCGCGCATCGTGCGGTAGCGGGGCACGATGTCCTTGACGTACCCGGTGAGCAGGTGGCCGTAATGAGGCAGGCCGTTGGCGAACGGCGGGCCGTCGTAGAAGACGTACTCGGGGGCGCCGGCGCGGCGTTCGATGCTGGCCCGGAAGGTGTCGTCGGCCGCCCAGTAGGCCAGCACGTCGGTCTCCAGCGCCGGGAAGTCGGGCGTACCGCCGGCGGGCTTGGGGTAGGCGTTCACTCGCTGCTCGTCTCCTGTGCCACGAACCATCAGGCACGGGGACGACGTCACGCTGGTGCGCGGCTGCCGCGGTACCACCCCGCTTGCGCACCGGAGTGCGCCACTCGTATGTGGGTGATGACGGACCCAGCCGTTCGGGTCTACTGGGCGCCGTGCGCAACGCCGTTCTTCCGAAGACTCCCCGGTGATGGCCGGATCAACGCCGCTGCACGGATTCTAGGTCGCGGCGCAGCCGCGGCCCAACTCGGCGTCAGGCCAGGGCGAGTTCGGCGGCGTCCGCACGTCCGGCGCCCACCGGCGACGAGGCTTCGGAGGTGATCCCGACGAGCGCCAGCGGGAACTGTTCGGCCAGCTCCTCGACCGTGTAGGTCTCGAAGCTGCGCGTGTCGAACCACCAGTCGAGGGCGATCACGTCGTCGGTGCGGTGCACGTGCAGTTCCAGGGCGTGCCCCAGTCCGGCGGGGGCCGACGCGCCCACCGTGAAGAGCAGGTCGGCGACGTGGTGGTGCAGGTTGGGCGCGAGCGCGGCGCGGTGCACGCCGGCCAGGACCTCGGTGGCCGACAGTGCGGCGGGTCCGGCGCAGGTCAACGTCAGGGCTTGCACGGTGGCACCGTTGCCCGTCAGATCGGCGTCGACGTCGACCGCGATCTCCCCGTCGCCGATCGTGCGGTCGATGGCCCGACCCAGCGCGGCGAGCAGCAGTTCCTCGGCCTTGACGCCGAGTGCAGCGGCCGCGCCGTCGAGTTCCATCGTCAGAAGCTCGGAAAGAGGCGCGGTGTGCTGAGCCATGTCGCTCAGCGCCGGCCGGCCGTCGGCGTCGTAATCGGTCAGCTGCAAGTTTGCGCACTTCATGGTGGACAACCTACATGGCCATTCCCAGAAATGGGATACCTCTCTCAAAACTGTGACGACCGTGTCAATAACGAGCAATGCGTCCGATCACCGGTAACCACTGCCCAAGAACGGGATGGCCAGCTATGGTGAGTCGGTGCCACGAACCGATGAGAACGGCAGACAGCTGAAAGCCCTGCTCGATTACTTGCTCGACGGCGACGTCGACGCCAAGGCCATCTACGACGCGCTGGGCACCTCTAGCAGCACGTATTACCGCCGCATCAAGGACGCCGACTACCCCAACGCCGAGGAATTGCGCCTGGTGTCGGACCGCTTCGACCTGAACTACCCCGACCTGCAGGTCCGGTTCGGCCTGATGAGCGTCGAAGAGGTGCAGAGCTACCTCCGGTTCAGCCATTCCGAACTGCTGACGGCGACCGAGCCAGTTACCGAGCGTCAGACCGGTCGGCGACAAAAGCTCTCCCGACTGGCGCCAAGGCCTGACGCGCCGCCGCTTTAGCAGTATCATTTGCTGGACCTATTTCCGCTCGAAGGCGACATTCGATGGCCCTTGCTGTCCTCATCGCGATCACCGTGGCGTGCATCGCGTGGAGTCTGTGGATCCGGCGTGTCACGTGGAACTGCCGCTGGGAAGTGGCCGCCACGCTGAACATCGCCCTTCAGGGCGGCGCCGTCCTGCTGATGTCTCCGCTGGCATCCGAGACCGTCGGGCACTGGCTGCACGCACTCACCGGCAAGTGGAACCTCGAGGACTACATCGGCCACGACCTCTACATCGTCGCCGCGTCGGCGGTCGTCTACAACGCCATGGGCCGCCTCCAGGACGACCAGGCCGCCCAACTGTCGTTCAAGCAGTACGTCGAGCGTCCCGCCACCCTGTGCATCCCGCTGCTCCTCGTGACGTTCTCCCTGGGCAACGGGGCCGCCGTCTACGCCCCCGACTTCTTCAAGGTGCCCACCGACTTCTGGTTGGCCACCTACTGGCTGCTGCTCTGCGGCATGTTGATCTACCTGCTGTGTTACGGCGGCCGCGCCCTGGTCATCTTGCGCCGTGACCCGCGTTCGCGCATGGTGGCCAACACCTATCTGTTCGCGTCGGCCTGCGGGATCATCGCCTGCCTGGTGCGCATCACCACCGCGTTCTTCCCCTCGCTGCAACCGATCGAGAACGGCACGATCGTGTGGATCTTCGCCTGCCTGTGCGGTGCCGGGTTCGCGCTGACCTCGGCACACTCGTGGCGGATCAAGACGAAGTGGTTCACCACGAGCGCCAGCCGCTGACCGCGACGCCGCGCTCGGCAACCCCGGCACGGCGCGCATCCCGCCGTCGGCTCGACCGTCGCCCGGATGAGCCGGACGTCGTTCCGGCTACCGCGGCACTGCCCGCCGCGGCCGGCCGTTCCCGTGACACGACGGCGCGTCACCGCAGATCACCCCGCACGCGCCGAGCCGGAAGCCCCGATTCCATCCAGATGGTATGTGCCCGTGGTGAATTGAGTCCCATTTGCCCGACGGGGCGTGCAACGGCGCTCGACGCACGCCGCGGCGGGTCGGCCGATGCGGCTGTGTCGTCGTCGTTTTCGCTATGCTGCGCATCGCGTGTTTTGATTCCCTAAGCTCGACAATGAGTTTGCCCGCAATACGTTGAAAGAGGCCTTGTGATGCTCGACTCGTCGCTTCCCGCGATTCTTCGCGAGCGAGCCAGCCTGCAGCCGAACGACGTCGCGTTCACCTACCTGGACTACGACGCGTCATGGGACGGCGTCGAGGAGAACCTGACCTGGTCGCAGCTGCAGCAGCAGGTCGTCACGCTGGCCGCCGAGATCCGCAAGCACGCCGAGATCGGTGACCGCGTCGTCATCCTCGCTCCGCAGAACATGTCGTACGTGCTCGGGTTCCTGGCGTGCTTCGAGGCGAACGTCGTGGCCGTCCCGCTGTCGACACCCGTCGTCGGCCATCACGACGAGCGCGTGGCCGCCGTCATGCGCGACGCCACCCCCACCGTCATCCTCACCACCGCCGACACCGCCGGCGCCGTCGCGCCCTACGCCGTCGAACAGGACGACGCGCCGACGCCGACGGTGATCGAGGTCGATCGCGTCGACCTCAGCGTGCGGCACCGGTCGACGTCGCGCCGCGAGACGCCACCCGCGGCCGCCTACCTGCAGTACACGTCGGGATCGACGCGCACGCCCGCAGGCGTGATGGTCTCCCAGCGCAACATCTTCGTGAACTTCGAGCAGCAGGTCGCCTCGCTGCTCAGCCACTACGGGAAGGTGGCCCCGCAGGGCACCACCGTCGTGACGTGGCTGCCCTTCTATCACGACATGGGCCTCATCCTCGGCATCTTCGCGCCCATCCTGGGCGGCTGGCACTCCGTGGTGATGAGCCCCATCGCGTTCCTGCAGCGCCCGGCCCGGTGGGTGCAACAGCTCGCCACCCGCAGCAAGGCGCTCACCGCGGCACCCAACTTCGCCCTGGATCTCACGGCCGCGCGCACCAGCGACGAGGACATGGCGGGCATGGACCTCGGCGACATCATCGCGATCATCTGCGGCGCCGAGCGCGTCCAGCCGGTGTCGGTGCGCCGCTTCACCCAGCGCTTCGCGAAGTTCGGCTTCCCCGGCGAGGTCATCCGCCCCTCGTTCGGCCTCGCGGAGGCCACGCTGTTCGTCGCCACGCACGAACCGGGCGAACCGCCGACCGTGGTCACCTTCGACACCGAGAAGCTCACCGCGGGCATGGCCAAGCGCAGCACCTCGGGGACGTCACTGATCAGCTACGGGAAACCGTCCTCACCGCTGGTCCGCATCGTCGACCCCGAGACCCGCCTGGAGTCCCCCGCCAGCACCATCGGCGAGATCTGGGTGCACGGGGAGAACGTCTGCGCCGGCTACTGGAACAAGCCCGAGGAGACCGAGCACACCTTCGGCGGAGTCATCGAGGGTGCCGGTGACGGCCTGCCTCGCGAGAACTGGCTGCGCACCGGCGATCTCGGCTTCGTCGACGAGGGCGAGCTGTTCATCATGGGCCGCATCAAGGACCTGCTGATCGTGCGTGGCCGCAACCACTACCCCGACGACATCGAAGCGACCATCAGCGCGGTGTCCAACGGTCGCGTCGCCGCCATCTCGGTGCTCGACGAGAGCACCGAGCAGCTCGTCGCCATCGTCGAGGTGAAGCCGCGCGCCACCCCCGAGGAGACGCAGGAGCGCCTCGCCACGATGAAGGACGAGATCACCGCGGCCATCTCGCAGGCGCACGGCATCACCGCCGCGGACCTGGTGCTGGTGGGCCGGGGCTCGATCCCCATCACCACCAGCGGCAAGATCCGCAGGCAGGCCTGCGTCGAGTTGTATCGGCGGGACGGCTTCACCAGGATGGACGCCTGAGGCCGGCATCACGACGAACCCTCAAGACCCCGTTCGCGACTCGCCGTGCGACACCTATCGAGGAGATCTTGCCTTGACACGCAACGTCTTTGACGGAGCCATCGCGATGCGGGGCGCCTCGTGATCGAGGTCGACGGCGTCGGCAAGACGTTCGGGCCGCTGCCCGCGCTGCGCGACGTGAGCTTCACGGTTCCCACCGGATCCATTTGCGGTGTCCTCGGGCACAACGGCGCCGGCAAGACCACCATGGTCAAGATCCTCTGCACCCTGCTGGAACCGACCACCGGCAGTGCCCGGGTCGCCGGGCACGACGTCGTCGCCGAGGCCCCCCGGGTGCGGGAGAAGATCGGGGTCACCGGACAGGACGCGGCCCTCGACGTCTCGATGACCGGCCGGGAGAACCTGGTGCTGTTCTGCCGGCTGCGCGGGATGAGCCGCAAGCAGGCGCGTGGCCGGGCCGAGGAGCTGATCAACCACTTCGACCTGGTCGACGCCGCCGACCGCGCGGTCAGCACGTACTCCGGCGGCATGCGTCGGCGCATCGACATCGCGGTGTCCCTGGTGGTGCCCCCGCAGGTGCTCTTCCTCGACGAGCCCACCACGGGCCTGGATCCGCGCAGCCGCCGTGACGTGTGGAAGCTCGTCGCCGACCTCGCCGAACAGGACGTCACGGTGCTGCTCACCACGCAGTACCTGGAAGAAGCCGACGTCCTGAGCGACAACATCGTCATCTTCGACGCGGGGCGCGTCATCGCCTTGGGGACCGCCGAGCAGCTCAAGCGCCGGATGGGCTTCAGCTTCTGCCAGGTGACGCCGCTGCACCCCGAGGACCTCACGCGCGTGGCCGCGGTCCTCGGCACGTACGAGGGCGCGGAGGTCGACGCCGACGCCAACACCGTGTCCGTGCCCGCGCCGCACGGTGCGGCCACCCTCGGCGAGGTGTTCCGCAAGCTGGAGGAACTGCAGGTGGAGCTGCTCGACATCTCCCTGCGCAAGCCCTCCCTGGACGAGGTCTTCCTGCATCTCACCGGCCCCACGTTGACGGTATGACCCCGGTCATCGCGCTCACCGAGCGGCTGCTGCGCTGGGGCTGGACCAACCTGGACCTCGTCTTCGCGGTGCTCGCCCCCGCGTTGATGTTCGTCGGCCTCAACCTGGGTCTGCGGTCCATCATCGAGACCGGCGGCATGAGCTACGCGCAGTACATCCTGCCCGCCGTGGTGGTGCAGGCCATGCTGTTCAGCGGGCTCAACAGCACCGATCTGGCCGCCACCGAACGCTCGTCGCAGTTCGGCGTCCGCCTGCAGACCCTGCCGATCTCGGTGCACGCATCGTTCTTCGCGCGGATGCTCTACTGCCTGATCCGCGGTTCGCTGTCGCTGGCCGCCGCGATCATCGTCGCCTACCCCTTCGGCTTCGAGATGGCGGGCGGCTTCGCCCAGGGGGTGGCGTTCGTCGTGCTGGCGCTGATGCTCACCCTCGCGCTGTCCTTCGGCGCCGACGCCACCGGGGCGCGCGCCAAGCGCTCCGACACCTCCAGCCAGCTGCTGCTCATCCCCCAGCTGTTCTTCGTCTCGCTGTCCACCGGGATGGCGCCGGTGGAGTCGTTCCCGACGTGGGTGCAGCCGTTCGTCCGGTATCAACCGATCTCACAGATCACCGAGACGCTGCGGTCGTTCACGGGCGGCACGGTCAGGGCCGGGAACCTGGCCGCCACGCTGGCGTGGTGCCTCGGCGCGCTCGCGCTGTTCGGCTGGCTGGCCATGCGGGCGCAGCGGAGCGTCAAGTGAGCGCCCCGAACGCGGCGTCATCGAGCCTCGGGGCCGCCCGCGACGTGCGCGCACCGCGTCATGCGTTCCTCACCGAAAGTGCGATATTCGCCGAACGGTTGCTCACCAGATGGTTCCGCAATCCATTGGTTCCGCTGCAATCCATCCTGCTGCCGACCATTTTGCTGATCATCTATTACATGATGATCAGCAGGTCCATGGCGCGGCTCACCGGAAACAGCAGCCTCGACACCGTCGTGGCCATGTGTGCCGTCGCGGGCGGCATGTCCGGTGCGCTGGCCGCGGCCCTGTCGATCCCCGACGAGCGCGACAGCGGGCTGCTGAGCCGGTTCTACGTCATGCCCGTCCACCGCTTCAGCGCGCTGGCGGGCACGCTGGCCGCCGAGGCGGCCCGCACGTTGGTCGCCACGCTGGTCATCACGACCATGGGCCTGGTGCTGGGCCTGCGGTTCCACGGTGGCCCGCTGGCGGCCGTGGGGTTCATCCTGATCCCCGTCGGCTGGGTGACGGTGTTCGCCACGCTCATCGTGGTCGTCGCCCTGCGGGTGAAGAGCCGGCCGGTGCTCACCTGGATCAGCACGGCGTCGCTGGGCCTGGTGTTCGGCAGCTCGGCGGTGGCACCCATCGAGGCGTTCCCCACGTTCGTCCGGCCCATCGTCGGCTTCCAACCGATGTCGCCGACGATCACGGCCATGGTGTCGTTCGCGCGCGGGACCATCGACTGGGGGGCGGTCCTGGGTTCCTGCGCGTGGATCGGGGGCCTGGGCCTGGTGGCGGGACTGCTCGCGGTGCGCAATTACCGCGTGGCCGCGCGCTCGGAGGGATGACACCCCCGCCCTCGTGAAATAGTCTCTTCCGTAATTGCGTCGACCATTCTGGTGGTCATCGACGTGTTCATCCAATTGCTTTGCCAGCGACGTCCCGGGGGTCTGTCATTTCCAACGCCAAGAAGTGCCTCGTCACCATTGCGGCCTTCGGGTCGAACGAACTCACCCATGACCTGCTTCCGGACGTGCTCGCGGAATCGGATCTCGTCGACGTCCTGATCATCGACAACGGCGGTCACTACACGCCGCTGGCCGACGAATGGGTGATCGATCCCGGCGGCAACATCGGCTGGGCTGCCGCGTCCAACATGGGTTTCCGCATCGCCTTCGACCGCGGCTACCAGTACGCCGCCACCCTGAACAACGACACCCGCCTGTCCCGGGGGTTCTTCGCCGGCCTCCTCGACCCGCGACTGCCCGCCGACGCCGGCCTCATCGGCTCGCTGTACGACGAGACCTGGTGGACGTTCCAGTCATCGGACTACACCGGCCCCGCCAAGGACTATCCGCCGTCGGACTTCTACCGCGAGGTCCCGATGATCGACGGCACGGTGCTGGTCATCGAGCGCTCGGCATGGGAAGCCGTCGGTGGTCTCGACGAGCGGTCCTTCGGGAAGTTCGCCTGGGGCGCCGACATCGACCTGGCGTTCCGGATGCGTGCGCGCGGCTTCGGGGTGTACACCACCGAGCGCTCGTTCCTCAACCATCACGCCCAGGCCAGCGCCACCGAGGAGTTCGGCAAGCAGCGCTACCGGTTCCGCGCTCATCGCGACTGCCGCCGCGCCGTGCGACGCATCCACGGCCGCAACACGTTCCGCGGTCTCCGCAAGACCGTCCCGGTGCGTCGGGCACTGACGGCCGCGGAGCCCCGCGCCGCGGCCGAGTCCACGACCCCGGCTAGCGCCGGCTGAGTCCACGACCGGCTGACGCCGGCTGAGTCCACGACCGGCTGACGCCGGCTGAGTCCACGACCGGCTGACGCCGGAGAGCCCGTCGGCGTCCACCGGCTCGGGACGTCTAGTCCAGGCGCCAGGCCGACGAGGTGAGGTTGGCGGTGCGTACCGCCATCGTGTAGTCGTCGGCCTCGGGGTCGTAGTCGTTGGGGTCGCCCTCGTTGGCGTGGCGCTTGGCCTCCGCTGCCGCCTCCGCCTCCTGGGCCCGCCGCTTCAGCGCGAGGATCTGCCGCGGCGTCTTCGACGGCCACCAGTTCTTGTCACCGGCCAGCACCGCCATCGCGGGCACCGAGATGGTGCGGACGATGAAGGTGTCCAGCAGCAGTCCGACGCCGATGACGAAGCCCATCTGCACGACCGTGGCCAGGCTGCTGACCGTCAGCGCCAGCATCGACGCCGCGAAGATCAACCCCGCCGACGTGATGACGCCGCCGGTGGCCCCGACGGTCTTGATGACCGCCGACCGGACGCCGTACTTCGCCTCGTCGCGTATTCGGGAGATCAACAGCAGGTTGTAGTCGGCGCCCACCGCGACGAGCACCAGGAACGCCATGCCCGAGACGCTCCAGTAGATGTCCTGGCCCAGGATGAATTGGAAGAACAGCACCCCGATGCCCAACGCGGACACGAACGACAGCACCACCGAGACCATCAGGTACAGCGGCGCCACCACGGCCTTGAGGATGACGGCGAGGATCAGGAACACCACCACGAGCGTCATCACGATGATGTAGTCGAGGTCGGCGTTGTAGTACGTCCGGATGTCGTTCTGCATCGGCGAGAAGCCCACCATCGAGATCTGGGCATTCGACAGCGTCGTGTTGGGCCGGGCACTCTCGGCTGCGGAGATGATGTCGGCGACCTGGTCCATGGCCTCCAGTCCGAACGGGTTCAGCGCCGTCTGCACCAGGTAGCGCACGGTGTGCCCGTCGGGCGAGACGAACAGTTCGGCGGCCTTCTTGAACTCCGGATTGCCCAGGATCTGTTCGGGGATGTAGAAGCCCGACATCGACGGTTCGGCCGCGTCGCGGCGCATCGCCAGCAGGAAGCTCGACGCCTGGTCGAGGCCGCTGCCCATGTTCCTGGTCTGGTCCACCAGCAGCTGCACCCCGTCGGCGAGCTGCTTGCTGGAGTCGGCGAGGCGGTTGGCGTTGGTCCGCAGTTCGCCGAGCTTGGCGTCGACGTCGGACTCGTTCTCGATGCCGAGCCGCTTGAGCCCGCCGATGGCCTTCTCCAGCTGGGCGCCGACCTTCTTGATGACGTCGTCGACGCGCTGCGTGCCCTTGGTCTCCTTCAGGCCCCTGGCGAGCGCCTCGAAGTACGCGATGTCGGCCTCGTTGTAGCCGTCGACGCGGCGCTGCAGCTCGGCGCGGCCCGACACGCACGCGGGGTCGATGTTGCAGGCCACGCTGTTGTTCAGCGTGCCGAGCATGGACTTCGACGACCGGTAGGCGTCGGTGATGGTCTCGATGCTGGTACCCAGCGAGTCGCCGACGGTGTTCATGTTGGCCGCGAGCTTGGCGGTGCGGTCCAGGTCGTCGAGGGTCGCGTCGTCGCCGAGCAGCGACTTCATCTCGATGAGCCCCAGCAGCACCTCGCGCACGTCACCCATGGCGCCCAGCACCTGCAGGCGCACCTGGTTGAGCACGTCGGCCAGCTGATGCGCGCCGCCGCTGAGCAGGTTCAAGTTGTCGTTGTTCTGGTCGATCAGGCCCGACGCGTCGGCCAGCTTGGACCCCACCTCGCCGGCCTGGTAGGTCGACTTGGCCTCCTGCAGCATCTCGCCGCTGGGTCTGGTGATGCCGCGGATCATGTCGATGCCCGGCACCTGCGCGACGCGGGCCGCCATCTGTTCGAGGTCGGCCAGCGCCTTGGGCGACCGCAGGTCGGTGTCGGGGGCGTGGATCACCAGGAACTGCTGCTGGGTGGTACTGATCGGGAAGTGCTCCCCCAGCTTGTCGTAGGACACGTTGCTGGGCGCGTCGGCCGGCAGGTTCTTGCGGTCGTCGTAGTTGTACTTCACGAACGCCGCGCAGCCGGCGAGGGCCAGCAGCACCGCCAGGCTGCCCGCCAGGTGGATCTTGGGCGCCCGCACGATGTGGATGGCAGAGCGGCGCCAGATGCGCCCGGTGAGGTCCTTGCGGGGTTTGATCCAGCCCCGGCGGCCGGCGAGCACCATCATCGACGGCAACACCGTCAGCGCCGCGGCGACCGCGATGGCGATGGTCACCGACAACGCCGGGCCCACCGTCAGGAACACCCCGAGCGTGGCGAACGACAATCCCAGGAAGGTCACGGCGACGGTGGCGGCCGAGCCGGTGATGACCTCGCCGATGGTGGCCATGGACCGGATGACCGCGTCCTCGTTGGTCATCCCGTGGCGAATGCATTCCTGATATCGGCTGAACAGGAAGACCGCGTAGTCGGTGCCCGCGCCCATCAGCATGCCGGTCATCAGCACCATGGTCTGAGGACCCAGCGGCAGCCCGATCTCGCCGAGACCGGCAACGACCTGCTGGGCCACCGCCATCGCCAGGCCGATGGTGACCAGTGGCATCACCATCGCCACCAGGTTGCGATAGACGATGACCAGGATGGTGAAGATCGTGACGACCGTCGAGATCTCGATGATCATCTGGTCGCGGGCGCCGATGGCGTTCAGGTCGTCGAACGTGGCCGACGCGCCCACCGTGCTGTAGGTCAGCGTGGTGCCCTTGGTGCTGTCCTCGACGATCTTGATCGCCTGGCGGTACGCCGCCTGCCCGTCGACGCTGCCCATGGCACCCGCCAGCGTCAGCGGCAGCGTCCAGGCCTTGCCGTCCTCGCTGGTCATCGCCTGCTTGATCTCGGGGAACTCGACGAAGTCCTGTGTCGAGAGCACGGCCCCCGGATCGGCCCTGAGATTCTGCACCAGGCGGCGGTAGGTGTCCTCGTCGGCGGGGGTCAACCCGTTGGGGTCGACGAGCACGACGAGCAGCGCGTTGCCGCCGCCCGCACCGCCGGCACCGTCGTCGGCCTGATAGGCCTTGGTCATCTGATCGGTGGCCTGCAGGACCGGCGCGTCCTTGGGCAGGAAGTCGGGCGCCTTGCGCTGGGCGACCTCGGCCATGGGGGCGATCAGCAGGAACCCGAGGATCGCGATGCCGATCCACACGCCGATGATGACGAGCGGACGACGCACCACGACGCGCCCGAGTGCTTCGAAGACCTCGTGCGCAGACGAAAAGCGAAGGTTGGGACGTCTGAACACCTTGTGAGGTTACACCCCCCCAGCAACCTTCCACGGCAAGCCGCGGACCCCCACGAACGTCCTCGGAGCAACCAGTGTAGGCGCGCCGTGTTGTAATCGATCGTGCCCGCAACGGAATCCGGCGACTCGACCGAAAACGCCGCAGATTCATACCTTTCGACGCAGTCGGTCGGCGAAGGCCGTACCGGCGCAGCCACCACGCCGCTGACCATCGCGATCGCCGTGCACGGCACCCGCGGCGACATCGAACCGTGCGCCGCGGCCGCACGCGAACTCCGTCGTCGCGGCCACCACGTACGCATGGCGGTGCCGCCCAACCTGATCGGCTTCGCCGACGCCGCCGGCCTGGGTCCGGTGGCGGCCTACGGCGTGGACTCACAGCAGCAACTCGAGGCCGACGTCTTCAAGGACTGGTGGAAGCTCCAGAACCCGATGACGGTGCTGCGCCGCAGCCGTGAGTACGTCACCGAGGGCTGGGCCGAGATGAGTGCGACGCTCGACGAACTGGCCGCCGGCGCCGACCTGATCCTCACCGGCACCACCTACCAGGAGGTCGCGGCAAACGTCGCAGAGGCGCACGGCATCCCGTTGGCCGCGCTGCACTACTTCCCGTGCCGGGTCAACAGCCGGATGCTGCCGGTGCCACTGCCCGGTCCCGTGTTGCGCACCGGCTGGTCGCTGGTCGAGTGGGTGCACTGGCGCGTGCTGAAGCGGGCGGAGGACGAGCAGCGCCGCGTGCTCGGCCTGCCGCCGGCGCGCACGCGGGCGATCAAGCGCATCGTGGAGAACGGCGCGCTGGAGATCCAGGCCTACGACGAGGTGTTCTTCCCCGGGCTCACCGAGGAATGGCACGGCACGCGTCCGCTGGTCGGATCGCTGACCTTGCGCCAGCCCACGGCATCCGACGACGAGTTGAGGGACTGGCTCGCGGCGGGCACGCCACCGATCTACTTCGGATTCGGCAGCATGCCGGTGGAGTCGCCCGCCGCCGCGGTCGCCATGATCACCGAGGTGTGCGCGGAACTCGGCGAACGGGCGCTGATCAGCACCGGCGTCTGGGACGTCGCGGGACTGCCGCACGACGACCGCATCACGCTCGTCGGCGCGGTCAACCACTCGATGGTGTTCCCGCACTGCCGCGCGGTGGTGCACCACGGCGGAGCGGGCACCGTGGCGGCCAGCGTGCGTGCGGGCGTGCCGACGGTGGTGCTGTGGGTATCGGCGGACCAACCGGTGTGGGCCGCCCAGATCAACCGACTCGGAGTCGGCGTGGCCCAACGGTTCTCGCGCACCACGCCGAAGACGCTGCGGGCAGCGCTGCGCACCGCGCTGAGCGACCGGTGCCGCGACCGCGCCAGGTCCGCGGCCGCCGAGATGACGCCGGCCGAGGTCAGCGTGCGCACCACCGCCGACCTGATCGAGCGGGCGGCTAGACGATCCTCGCCTTGAGGTCGAACTCCGCCAGGGCGGTGACGACCTGCTCGGCGAGCCACTCCCGCGTGTTCGGCGCACCCACCTGATACCCGACGATGCCGATGGACTCCGCGCCACACACCCGGCCGGCGGCCAGCACCAGCTGACCTCCCGCGCGCTCCAGCGCGGCCCGCGAGACCTCCTGGTCGATCGGGCGGAACAGCACGCGGTCGGCGTCGGCGCCGTCGGGTCGCGCGATCTGCGGCGGAACCTCACCGAGGTTGGAACACGTCACCGGCAGATCGCCGAAGATCACGTCGGCGGTGCGGCGGACCGCACGCTTGGGCACGAACGGCGTGATGGGCAGGAGCGCGTGGGTCTCGTCGGGCACGTCGCCCAGGCTCGCCAGCGCCTGCCGGATCACCGCACGCGCCTCGGTGAGGTCGGTGGTGACAGTGGTCGGATCGACGGTGGCCGTGGCGATCTGGAGCGCGTTGCCCCGGCGGTCCGAGTCGTCGCCGCGGTCGCTCTTGGCGATCATCAGCGGCACTGCGTCGTTGCCCGCCCCGCCGCGGCCCAGCTGGCGCCCCAGCACCGCCGAGAACCCGGCCAGCAGCGCATAGGTGGTGCCGTGCAGCGCCCGAGCGCGGGCGTCCCAGTCCGCGGTGTCCACGATGGCCGACACTGCGGGCAGGACCACGGTGGAGTCGGCGCCGCGCGGCACCGGCGGCCGCGACGACCCGGAGGCCGAGATCTGGCCGCGGCGGGAGAACGCGAACGTGGCGGCCTTGCCCACCGTGCGCACCGTCTCGGGCAGGTCGCGCACCGTCTGGCGGGCGTCGGATCGCCACGCCGCCAACCGCCGTCGCGATCCCGGCGGCGGATAGCCGAAGTCGCGCGGCGAGCCGGCGACCGCGTCGGCGATCGTGCGCAGTGCCGCCCCGCCGTCGAGGAGGCAGTGCGAGAACACCGCGGTGACGGCCGTGGTGCCATCGCTCATCGGCAGGACCGCGGTGTGCCATCCTGGGCCGCGGACGGCGTCCACCGGAACCTGCGAGCGCTCCTCGATCCATGCACCCAACCGGGTGGGAGCCGCCACCTCTGCGACCTCCAACGGCGCGCCCGGCCCCGGCGCAGCCACCCAGCGGTGCCGCCCGAAGGGCAGCGGCGACGGCTCGATCAGCCGCCCCGCGAAGCCGTGTCCCAGGTGAGCGTGGAAGCGCCGCAGGGCCTTCCAGTCAACGGGCCGGTCGTAGAGCCAGACGAACTGAGCCAGTTGATGCCGCCTGGTCGCCTGCCACGACAGGAACGTCGCCTGGTCGATGTAGGCGAGCACCGCCGGATCGACGGTCATTCGATGGTGCCGGTGAGTTCGAACTCGGCGAGGGTGTCGGCGATGCGTTCCCGCAAGGCCTCCTTGGTGTTCACCTCACCCGGCTGGTAGCCGACGACGGTCAGGCACGCCTTGCCGTCGAGCCGACCGCCGACGACGGTGAGCAGCCCCTGACGCTCCTCGAGGACCCGCCGAGAGATGAACTGATCGACGCCACGCAGCATCACGCGCTCGGCGGGGGTGCCGTCGATGCTCGCGACGTCGACCGGAAGGTCACCGACGTTGGAACACGACACCGGCTGCGCCGTGAAGCCGAACGCGAGATCGGCCGACTTGCGCACGGCCGCCTTCGGCACGAACGGCGTGAGCGCCAACAGTTCGAAGGTCTCGTCGGGCTCCTCGCGCATGACGCGCAACGCCTCCCGGATGGCCGCCCGGGTGCCCGACAGGTCCTTGGTGACGTCGGTCGGGTCGACGCGCACGTAGGCCAGCGTCACCGCGTTGGCCCGCGTGTCCTCCAGCGTGCGGTCGTTGATCGGGACGATCAGGCCCACCGTGCCGTCGGATGCCAGGGCGCGGTTCTGCCGCACCGCGAGTCGCGCCGACAGCGCGGCCAGCAGCGAATGACCGTTGCCACCGAGCGCGGTGGCGCGGGCATCCCACTCCTCGAGCGGGATGAACGCCGACACCGCAGGCACCACCACTGACTGGTCGGCATCCGGGCCGGACGCGCGCACCGGTGCGGCCTCGACCGTCCCGCGGCCCTCCCTGCGCTTGCGGAGCAGGAACCGCCCTGCGGTCAGCAGCGTGCGGCCCACCTCGGGCAGGTCGCGCGCGGTCTGCCGGGCGTCCTCGGCCAGCGCCGCACGGGTGCGCCGCGACCGCGGCAGGGGGTAGCCCAGATCGGGGCGCAGGCCGTTCACGGCGTTGAACACCGTGAGCAGCGCCGCCCCACCGTCACCGAGGCAGTGCGAGCCCACCAGGCTGACGGCGGTCGAACCGTCGGTCAGCGGCTGGATTCCCATGTGCCAGCCCGGGCCGTGTTCCGGGTCGATCGGCATTTGGAGGCGCTCGTCGACCCACTCGCTGAGTTCATCGCGTGGCCGCGGGGTGGTCTCGACGTCCAGCGGCGCCGCGGGCCCGATCGCCGACACCCAGCGGTGCCGCCCGAAGGGCAGCGGCGACGGCTCGATCAGCCGACCCGCCAGGCCGTAGCCGAAATCGCGGTGAAACCGCCGCAATTCGTCCATGTCGACGGGGTGTTCGTACACCCACACCATCTGCATGGCGGCGGCCTGACCGGTCGCCCGCAAGCCCAGGAACAGCGCCTGGTCGACGAACTCTAGGACGCGCCCGGCCACCATCAGCCCTTGGCGAGCGGCGCCAGCGCCCCCTCGCGTTCCCGGACACCGTTGCGGTGCAACGAATCCGAGTGCAGACGGTGCGTGCGGTTGGCTGCGGCCACGTTGCCGTCGGCCACCTCGAGGAACACCGCCATCATCGCCGACAGATACCGGTCGATCGACTCGCGGGCGATCGGGTTGTTGGGGAACGCGACGGTGACCGTCGTCTCCCGCTCACCCCGGTTGACCCAGAGACCCACCTGGTATGCGGCGCGGGCGTCGCTGTAGACCTTGCCGTTCATGCGCTCCCACTCGGCGATGATCGTCGCCGACAACGGCGGGAGCCCGGCGTCGAGGTAGGAGACCATCGGCACGCCCGGGTCGGGCTTGCGCAGACCCATCGCGCCCTCGGCCAACTCCAGCACGCGGTCGAAGGGCACGTGCGCCAACGGCATTCCGGCGTCGAACGACTGCTGCGCGGCGTGCGCGGTGGCGCCGAACGACGCGGGGTCGACCGGGACCGTGATGGGCACGACGCCGGTGAACCAGCCGGTGGTCTGGAACTCCTCCGGCGTCCTGCGGGTCGTGGTGGGCGTGATCACGTGGTACTCGGTCGAGCCCGTCAGCTCGTACTCCGCCAGGGCCACGCAGGCGAAGATGCCACCGATGAACCGGGCGCCCGCGGCGTTGCAGGCTGCCTCGAAGCGCTCGGACTGGTGCTTGTCCATGAGCCGCACCGTGATGAGGTCGCCGCTGCACGGCACCGACGGGTCGCCGAGCGGCAGCGGGAAGTGCGGCATGGTGCCGTCGTTGCGTTCGGCGAAGCGGATCCACTCGGCCACCTCGGGCGACTCCAACGTGACCGCCGACAGCATCTCGTGCTGCCGCATGCAGTAGTCGTCGTAGCTGCCTGCCGGCGGCAGGGCGATGGGCGCAGATCCGGCGGCCAGCGCCGCGTACATCATGTGGATCTCCACCAGCACCAGGCCCATGAACATCGCATCGGTGTGCACGTGGTCGATGCTGATGTAGAAGGTGAAGTGATCGGCGCGCTGGATGATGCCGAACGAGAAGCAGTCCCAGCGCAGCGGATTCGGCGTGTCGAGCACGTGATCGCGCCACTGCACGGCCGTCATCTCGCCGTGCTTGGTGGGCACGAAGTTGATGTCACGCGGGTTGGTGACCGTGTGCCGGACGACGTCGCCGTCGTCGGTCATCTCGAACCAGCTGTGGTAGGTGTCGTGCCTGCGCAGGTACGCGTTGATGACGTGGCTCATCGCGCGGGTGTCGCACTGCCCCGGCATGTCCCACGCCGGAATGTTGAGCCGCGCCATGTCGGTACCCGACGCCAGGTGGCTCAGATACCCGCGGATGTGCTGTGCCTGCTGGTAGCTGACCGGCACGTCGCTCACCGGCGCCTTGGCCACCTTGGCCCGGCTGGCCGGCGACGGGTGCCACGACACCACGTTGCCCGCAGCGCCAATCCAGTCGTGAATCGCCTTGATCGCAACCATTTAACTCTCCCCCGCTCGCGCGTTGTTGGTGAGCGACGTCTTCGGCGCTGATCGGATCGTCGTCATCGAGGTGTTGGTCATGAGGACACCGCCTCGGAAGCACTGTCGCTTCCCATGTCGGCGGCAATGGTCTCGCTGAGCCGTTCGGCCAGCGCGCGCACGGTCGTGACGTCGGTCGAACCGATCCGCACGCCGGTCTCGGCTTCGAGTCGGGTGCGCAGCTCGAGGGTGCCGAGCGAGTCGAGGCCGTACTCGGACAGCGGCTTGTCCGCGTCGACCGAGCGTCGCAGGATCAGGCTCATCTCCTCCGAGATGAGCCGTCGCACGCGGGCCGGCCATTCCTCGCGAGGCAGCAGGCGGAGCTCCTCGAGGAACTCGCTCGACCCCGACCGGTCGCCGCCCAGCGAGGCGAACGCCTCGGCGAACGGGCTCGTCTGGGCGAACGCGGTCAGCCAGGCCGCACCCGCGACGGGCGCATACCCGCTGTAGACCCGGGTGTGGCGCATCAGGACGTCGAAGGCGCGAGCGCCGTCCTCGGGGTCGATGGCCATGCCGTCGTTGGACGCCATCGCCTGCCCCGCGCCGATCTGTGCCCACGCGCCCCAGGCGATCACCTGGGCCGGCAGTCCCTTGGCTCGGCGCCAGCGGGTGAACGAGTCCAGCCAGCTGTTGGCCGCCGCGTACGCACCCTGACCGGGTGAGCCCACCATGGCCGCCGCCGAGGAGAACGAGCAGAACCAGTCCAGCGGCGCGGTGAGCGTGGCCTCGTGCAACCGCCACGCGCCCAACGCCTTCGGCGCCCAGTCCCGATCGATGAGGTCGTCGGTGATGTTGGTCAGCGTCGCGTCGTCGATGACGGCCGCGGCGTGCAACACACCGCGCAGCGGCATGCCGCTGGCCGTCGCGGTGGCCACCAGGCGGGCCGCGGTGGCGGCGTCGGACACGTCACCGAGTTCGACCTCGACCTCGGTGCCGCCGCGGCGCAGCCGCTCGATGACGCGCATGGTCTCCCGGCTCGGGGTCGACCGCCCGTTGAGCACGATGCGACCGCATCCCGACTTGGCCATGCGCTCGGCCAGGAACAATCCGAGCCCACCGAGGCCGCCTGTCACGACGTAGGCGCCGTCGGAACGGAAGGCAGGCACGCGATCCGCGGGGACCACGGCCGCGTACTGCCCGGCCCTGGGCACCTCGAGCACCAGCTTGCCGGTGTGCTCGGCCGCGCCCATCGCACGAATCGCGTTGGCGCCGTTGGCAAGCGGATAGTGGGTGGTCTGCGGCGGCGGCAGCACGCCCTCGGCGATCCGCTGGTAGATCACCTCCAGCAGGCTGCGCAGCGTGTCCGGGTTGATGAGCGTCAGCAGCGCCAGGTCCACGGCGTAGAAGGACAGGTTCCGCCGGAAGGGGAACAGCCCCATCTTGGTGTCGCCGTAGATGTCGCGCTTGCCGATCTCGACGAAACGGCCGCCGAACGTCAGCAACTCGATGCCGGCCCGCTGCGCCGCACCGGGCAGCGAGTTGAGCACCACGTCCACGCCGTAGCCGTCGGTGTCGCGGCGGATCTCGTCGGCGAAGTCGACGGTGCGCGAGTCGTACACGTGCTTGATGCCCATGTCCGACAGCATCTTTCGACGCTCCGGGCTACCCGCCGTGGCGTAGATCTCCGCGCCCGCCGCCTTGGCGATGGCCACGGCGGCCTGGCCGACACCGCCCGTGGCGGAGTGGATCAGCACCTTCTCGCCCGCCGCGATGCGCGCCAGGTTGTGCAGCGAATACCACGCCGTGGCATGCGCGCTGGGCACGGCAGCTGCCGTCGCGTCCGGCAGATCGCCGGGAATGCGCACCGCCAGGTTGGCATCGCACGTGACGAACGTGCACCACGCACCCGTGGCCGAGATGCCCGCGACGCGGTCCCCGATCTGGTGGTCGGTGACCCCGGCGCCGACGGCGGTCACGACGCCGGCGAAGTCGGCACCGAGCGCAGGCAGCTTGCCCTCGAACGACGGGTAGCGACCGTAGGCCACCAGCACGTCGGCGAAGTTCAGGTTGGACGCCGAGACGGCGACCTCGATCTGGCCAGGGCCGGGAGGCACCCGGTCGTAGGCCACCAACTCGGCGGACTGCAGGTCACCCGGCGTGCGGATCTGCAGGCGCAGTCCGTCGCGCTCGGGGTAGACCACCGTGGAGTGCCGCTCCTCGGCCTGCAACGGGGTGACGTTGAGCCGCGCCGTGAAGTACTGGCCGTCCCGCCACGCCGTCTCGTCCTCGTCGGATCCCGAGAGCAGTTCGGCCGCCACGAGTTCCAGGTCGGTGTCGACGTCGACGTCGATCTGGGTGGGCTTCATGGCCGGGTACTCCATGCCGATCACCCGCACCAGGCCCCGCAGGCCGCCCTGCTCGAGGTTGGGCACCTCGTCGGACGTCACGCACTGGGCACCGCGCGTCACGACGTACAGCCGCGGCGGTTCGCCGGGCACGTCGGGCAGCACGCGGGCCAGGCGCACCAGCTGGCGGACGTGGTCGGCGCCGGTGGCCACCGGGTCGCCGTCGGCGTGCGCGGCGTCCTGCACCACGACGACACCCTCGTAGTGCCGGGCCAGCAGCGTCTCGCGCAGCGAATCGGCGGTGACCGCCGCGGCGGCCTCGTCGGCGTCGGCGGCCCACGTCAGCTCGGTGACGGTGGCCTCGGCGGCGGTCAGTGCCGCGGTCAGCCCCTGGGCCAGCGCGTCGTCGGCGGCGGGCGCGCCGCTTGTGACGGCCACGACGAGCCAGCGGCCGGCACGGGTGACGTCGGCGGTGGGAACGTCCTGGCGACGCCAGTCGATGGTGAGCAGCCGGTCGTTGAGCAGCCGCTCCCGCTGGCCCTCCTCCGAGACCCCGGCGCCCAGCCGCAGCCCGGTCACCGACAGCAGCACCGCGCCCATGTCGTCGAGCACGTCGATGTCGGCCTCGACGGCCGTCGCCGACGCGCTGGTCAACCGCACGTAGCAGTAGTGCGCGTTGCGCGTGGACGCGTAGGCCCGCAGCTCCCGCACGCCCAGCGGCAGCATCAGCGTGCCGCTGGTGTCGGAGAACAGGTCGGGGTGCGCACCCACCGACTGGAAGCAGGCGTCGAGCAGCGCGGGATGCGCGGTGTACGAACCCTGCTGCGACCGGATCGAACCGGGCAGCGTGACCTCGGCGAGCACGGTGCCCGCGTCACCGGTGTGCGCGGTGGTCAGCCCGCCGAACGCGACGCCGTAGTTGATGCCGCGGGCGGCGTAGAAGTCGCGCAGCGCGGCACCCTCGACCGGCACCGGATGCGCGGCGAGCAGCTCGGCGACGTCGTAGGAGGCGTGCGGCGACTGGCCGTCGGCCGCGTGCAGCCGCGCGGAGGCGCGCTGCACCTCCTCGTCGGCAAGGTGTGTCATCACCGTGAACTCGACGTCACCCTTGGGCGTCACGGACGCCACCGACGCCAACGGCGACTGCTCCTCGAGCAGCAGCAGCTGGTCGAACGTCACGTCGCGCACCACCGCGCCCTCGCCGAGCACCTCGTGCGCGGCGGCCAGGGCGATCTCGCAGTAGGCGGCGCCGGGCAGGGCCGCGACGTCGTGCACGCGGTGGTCGTCGAGCCACGGCTGCACCCCGGAGCCCACGTCGGACTGCCACACGTGGCGCTCCGGCGTCTCCGGCAACCGCACGTGGGCCCCGAGCAGCGGGTGCACCGCGACGGTGGCGGCGTTGTGGCCCTGCTCGTCCCGCGTGAGCATGAGGTGGGGATGGTTCCACGTCGGCAGCGGCGCGTCGACGAGCGAGCCGTCCGGCGAGAGCACCGAGTAGTCGATGGCGGCCCCCGCGGCGTGCAGGTCGGCGATCACCTGGCGCAGCCCGTGGGGCATGTCCTGCTCGCGGCGCATGCCGGCCAATCCGGCGTGGCGCACGTCGAGGCTGGTCGCGTTCTGGTCGACGGCGTGCAGCAGCAGCGGGTGCGGCGACAGCTCGCCGAACACGTGGAAACCGTCCTCGAGGGCGGCCTGTACGGCCGCCGCGAAGCGCACCGCATGCCGCAGGTTGTCCGACCAGTAGTAGGCGTCGAAGTCGGCGGGCTCGCGCGGGTCGTACAGCGTGGCCGAGTAGTACGGCACCGTCGGCTCGGAGGGCTCCAGGTCTTCGAGCGCCTCGGTGAGGTCGTCGAGGATCGGGTCCACCTGCGGCGAGTGCGAGGCCACGTCGACGGCGACCTCGCGGGCCATCACGTCGCGGGCCTCCCATTCGGCCACCAGACTGCGGATCGACTCCTTGGCGCCGCCGACCACGGCCGACTGCGGCGAGGCCACGACCGACAGCACGACGTCGGTGATGCCACGCGACGCCAGCTCCGAGAGCACCTGCTGGGCCGGCAGCTGCACCGAGGCCATGGCGCCGGAGCCGGCGACCGTGGCCATCAGCTTGGAGCGACGGCAGATGACCTTGACGCCGTCCTCCAGGGTCAACGCCTTCGACACGACGGCCGCGGCGACCTCTCCCATGGAGTGTCCGATGACCGCGCCGGGCAGCACGCCGTAGGACTTCAGCGCGGCGGCGAGTGCGACCTGGACGGCGAAGATCGTGGGCTGCACGCGGTCGATGCCGGTGACCACCTCGGATGCGGTCATGGCCTCGGTCACCGAGAAGCCGGACTCGGCCGCGATGAGGGGCTCCAGCGCCGCGACGGCGTCGGCGAAGGCCGGCTCGGACTTCAGCAGCGCGGCACCCATGCCGGCCCACTGCGAACCCTGGCCGGAGAACACCCACACCGCGCCGCGTTCGCCGGCGGCCACGGCGGGCTCGAACGGATCGTCGCCCTCGGCGACGCCGCGCAGCGCGGTGACGAGTTCGGCGCGGTCGTTGGCCATCACGACCGTGCGGACCGGGCGGTGGTTGCGACGACGCGCCAGCGTGTAGGCGAGGTCGGCCAGCGCGGTGTCCTCGTCCTCGGTGTCCGGGCGGCTCTCGACCCAGTCGGCGAGGCGGCCCGCGGTGCGGCGCAGTTCGTCGGCCGTCGTGGCGGACAGCGCGAACAGCCGGGCACCGCCGGCGGAGACGTCGCGGGACTCGACCGTGCGCAACGCCTGCTCGGGCGCCTGCTCGAGGACGGCGTGCACGTTGGTGCCCGAGAGCCCGTAGGACGAGACGGCGGCGCGGCGCGGGTGGTCGCCGGCCAGCGGCCACTCGACGTTGTCCTCCGGGACGAAGAGGTTGGTCTCCACCTTGGCCATCTCTTCTGGCAGCTCGGTGAAGTGCAGGTTCTTGGGCACGACGCCGTGCTGCAGTGCCAGCACGGCCTTGACGAGGCCGACGGCGCCCGATGCGGACTGGCCGTGGCCGAAGTTCGTCTTCGCCGAGCCCAGTGCGGTGGGTCCGGCGGAGCCGTAGACCTCGGCGAGGCCGGTGTACTCGATGGGGTCGCCGACCGGGGTGCCGGTGCCGTGGGCCTCGACGTAGCCGACGGTCGCGGGGTCGACGCCGCCCGCGGCGAGCGCCGC
Source organism: Mycobacterium sp. DHQP2018-32-09 (assembly GCF_058148405.1). Lineage (NCBI taxonomy): Bacteria > Bacillati > Actinomycetota > Actinomycetes > Mycobacteriales > Mycobacteriaceae > Mycobacterium > Mycobacterium sp. DHQP2018-32-09. Next base: position 61,239 of record NZ_JBYVYK010000026.1, read on the forward strand.
GCGGTAGGCGTTCACCTGCGCCGGGCGCGAGGGCACGGCGATGTTGACGGTGTGACCGTCCTGGTTGGTGGCGGTGCCACGGATCACGGCCAGCACGCGGTCGCCGTCGGCCAGTGCGTCGTCGAGGCGCTTGAGCAGCACCATGACCGATGCCTCGCCGCTGACGAAGCCGTCGGCGTTGACGTCGAAGGCGTGGCAGCGGCCGGTGGGCGACAGCATGCCCTGCGCCGAGCCCGAGGACATCTTGCGGGGCTCCAGCATCACGGACACCCCGCCGGCGAGGGCGAGGTCGCTCTCGCGGTCGTGCAGGCTGCGGCAGGCCATGTGGACGGTGAGCAGGCTCGACGAGCACGCCGAGTCGACCGTGTAGGCGGGGCCGTGCACGCCGAGGTGGTAGGCGACGCGGCCGGAGGCCAGGCTGAAGTTGTTGCCGGTGAAGCCGTAGGGGCCCTCGACGACGCCCGCGTCGGCCGCCAGCAGCTGGTAGTCCGCGTGCGTCATGCCGACGAAGACGCCGGTGCGCGTCTCGGCCAGCGTGGCGGGATCGATGCCGGCGTGCTCGACGGCTTCCCAGGAGGTCTCGAGCAGGAGGCGATGCTGCGGGTCGATCGAGGTGGCCTCGCGCTCGCTGATCGCGAAGAAGTCGTTGTCGAAACCGGCGATGTCGTCGAGGAAGGCACCCCACTTCGACACGGAACGACCAGGAACGCCGGGCTCGGGGTCGTAGTACTCCTCGGCGTCCCACCGGTCCAACGGCACCTTGGTGACGGTGTCGTCGCCGCGCAGCAATGCCTCCCACATCCCCGCCGGCGAGTCGATTCCCCCGGGCAGCCGGCACGCCATGCCGATGACTGCGACTGGGGAGACCGTTGCGTCAACCACGAATTTCAACCTCTTCCAGGGACTTGATCAGGACACCGACTCGATGGGGCGTGCGCACGGGCGTCACAGGCGTATTCGCCGCATGTGTGCCGCGCTACCCCATTTCCTCTCGTTCCTCGCCTCGTTCGTTACGTCCGACGTGCCAGCGATGTGCCGTGTCGCATCGACCTCGGCAAACCTGCTATCGCACATCCGTCCCAACCTTTGCTCGGCGTGAAGGTTACACCCCCCCGCGTCAATTCGTCTTGTCTACCAGGATCCTATGCCTGAACTGCGCAAATATAGAAAATTGACGTGTTTGCCCAATTGTAGCGATGTTCGATTGCACCTGCTGAAAGTTCGCTTGGTCAACGCTCAGCAAACTTGACAACCGTCAAAACAAGTTGAATTCACGTGGATTTTCGTTGAATTCCAGGTGACCGGCGGTGCGTTATTCGGCCGTGACACGGGTTTGCTAGCTTATGGTCGGTCGCGACAATCCATGCAGCTGAGACCAATTCGAACGAAGGTATGCATTAGCCACGGATTCCTTGGTTTGCTCTCAGCCTCCGCTCAGGCCATGTTCGTACAATCCCCTCGTTGGCAACCACGTGCGGAGTAACGCACCGGTGTGACCAGTGTGACTCTGGCAACACATCCGGCCATCGGTCGGTTTTCGCCCGGCAAACCATACCGGCCCGATGGCTTTTCTCCGAACACGTTGTCTCTCAAAGAAATAGCGCGGACGATGTACACGTCCGCGCCATTACAGGAACTTCGCCAGAACTCAGACTGCCGTCTTCTCCAGGTCGCCGAAGGCCGATCCGAAGGGCGTGATCGGCACGTATCCGTGCTTGCGGGCACGTGCCGCCGCGTGTCGAATCATCGCTGCGGTGAGCAGGAAACCCGCCTGATCCCCGACCACCATCGGGGTGAGCAGTCGGTTGTGCACGAAGCCCACCGCCACACCCGACGAGGGATCCGCCCAGCCGAACGAGCCGCCGAGACCGACGTGCCCGAACCCCGGCATCACCCCGCCCACCGGCATCGAGTGGTATCCGAGATGGAAGGACATGGGCATCAGCAGACAGCCGTCGGGATGCCAGCTGGGGGCGCCCGTGAGCCGCGCGACGAGACCGGCCGACAGGAAGCGTGCGTCACCGACGCGGCCACCGCTGGCAATCGCGCCGTACATGCGGGCCAGGGCCCTCGCGGTCGCCACCCCGTTGGCGGCGGGCAGTTCGGTGTCCAGCAGCGGGGTGTCGCCCTGCACCGACGCCTTCATACCGGGGAAGTACAGCGATCCGAAACCGCCGGAGATCGGCAGTGCCGCGACGCGGGGGGCGATCGCGTTGAAGACCGGGTTCTGCAGCCGGGTCTGCGGGCCGATGATGCGTGCGCACTGAGTCGGGGCCGCCACGGGTGGCCGGCCCAGATGCCAGCCGTCGGTGTCGAGCGGCGCCGCGAGTTCGGTCCGGAACAGCTCGCGCATGCCACGACCGGTGACCGCGCGCGCCAACCCCGACAGCAGCCAGCCGTACGTCAACGCGTGATAGGCCGGCCTGCCGCGCCAGAGCCCCATCCGGGCCGCCGCCAGCCGCTCCTCCATCCGCTGGTGATCGAGGAGGTCCGCCATCGACAGGCCGTTGAGTTGGGACAGCCCCGCGCGGTGGCGCATGAGGTCGTTGACGGTCACGAAGCGCTTGCCGTTGGCGCCGAACTCGGGCCAGTACTCCGCCACGGGGGCGTCGTAGTCGATCAGTCCCCGGTCGGCCAACCGATGGATCACCGTCGCCGCCGCACCCTTGGTGGCCGAGAACACCATGGCGCCCGTGTCCGCGGTCCACGGCCGCCTGCCCCGGCGATCCGCCCAGCCCGTCCACACGTCGACGACCGGTTCGCCGTCGAGGTAGACCGCCAGCGCTCCCCCGCCCAGTCGACGGTGCGGGAACGACCGCGCGAAGGCGCGCACGGCGCCCGCGAAGCTCGGGTCCGCGGCGCCGGACACGCCGCGGGGTAACACCGCGCCGCCGTCCCGCACTGTTGCTGGGGTCACATATTGACTGTACCGACAGACACGCCGTCCCGGTTCAAACCGTTACCGATCCGTTAGCGGACCCGCCGACGTGGGCGCGGAACCGTTGCCCCGGTCCGCCATCCGCCACGGGATCCGTTTGCCGTCGGCGGTCGCGGTCCGAACCCGCTCAGTCCGTCGCGGCGTCGAGGATGGTTTGCGCCGCCAGCGCGGGGGTGAGTTCGCCGTCGCGCACCTGACGCTCGACCTCGGCGCGCACCGCCTTCACCCCCGGGTGCGACAACACGCGATCGAGCACCGCGTCCCGCACCATCGACCACGTCCAGTCCACCTGCTGCGCGCGGCGGCGTGCCTCGAACTCGCCCGCCTCGGTCAGCACCCGGCGGTGCTCGCAGACGGTGTCCCAAAGCCGATCCAAACCGTCCCCCGTCAGGGCACTCATGGTCAACACCGGGGGCCGCCACAGGGTTTCGCGCGGGTAGAGCAAGCGGATGGCACCGGCCAGTTCCCGCGCGCAGGCCTTGGCCTCGGCGGCGTGCGGCCCGTCGGCCTTGTTCACCACCACCACGTCGGCCAGCTCCAGGACGCCCTTCTTGATGCCCTGCAACTGATCTCCGGTGCGGGCCAGCGTCAGGAACACGAACGTGTCGACCATGTTGGCCACCGCGACCTCGGACTGCCCCACCCCGACGGTCTCGACCAGGATGACGTCGTAGCCCGCGGCCTCCAGCAGCACGATCGTCTCGCGCGTGGCCTTGGCGACGCCGCCGAGCGTGCCCGACGTCGGTGACGGCCGGATGTAGGCATCCGGATGCACGGCCAGTCGGGCCATGCGCGTCTTGTCGCCGAGGATCGACCCGCCGGTGCGCGTCGACGACGGATCGACCGCGACCACCGCGACGCGGTGCCCCCGCTCGATGAGGTACATGCCCAACGCCTCGATCGTCGTCGACTTGCCCACACCGGGTACCCCGGTGATGCCGACGTGCTGAGCCGACCCCGCGTCCGGCAACAACTCGAGCAGCAACTCCTGCGCTCGGTCGCGGTGATCGGCCCGCGTCGACTCGACCAGCGTGATCGCCCGTGCGAGGGCCGATCGATCCCCGCTTCGAATCGATTGCGCCAGTTCGGAAGCCGACATCAACCGACGTCAGCCGACATCGTAGCCCAACCGATCGGCCAGCTTCTCCAGCAAGCCGATCGCGGCGTCGGCGATGACGGTCCCCGGCGGGAAGATGGCCGCCGCGCCGGCCTGGTACAGCTCGTCGAAGTCGCCGGGAGGGATCACGCCGCCCACCACCACCATGATGTCGGGACGCCCAACCTCGGCCAGCGCATCGCGCAGCGCAGGCACCAGGGTCAGGTGTCCGGCCGCCAACGACGACACGCCCACCACGTGCACGTCGTTGTCGGCGGCCTGGCGGGCCACCTCGTCCGGGGTCGAGAACAACGAGCCGACGTCGACGTCGAAGCCGATGTCGGCGAACGCGGTGGCGATGACCTTCTGGCCGCGGTCGTGGCCGTCCTGGCCCATCTTCGCCACCAGGATGCGGGGCCTGCGGCCATCGGCCTCGGCGAACTTCTCGACCAGTTCGGTCGCCTTGCTGACGTTGCTGACCTTGCCCACCTCGTCCCGGTACACGCCTGCGATGGTGCGGATCTCGGCCTGATGCCGACCGTACACGCGTTCCAGCGCCTCGGAGATCTCCCCGACGGTCGCCTTGGCGCGCGCGGCGTCGATCGCCAACGCCAGCAGGTTGTTGCCCAGACCGTCCTCGCCTGCTGGGCCGGATGCTGCTGCGGCCCGGGTCAATTCGGCCAGAGCGGCCTGCGTCGCGGCCTCGTCCCGCTCGCTGCGCAGCTGCTCCAGCTTCGCCAGCTGCTCGGCGCGCACCCGGCTGTTCTGCACCTTCAAGACCTCGACCTCGTGGTCGGAGTCCACCTGGTACTTGTTCACCCCGATCACCGTCTGGGCACCCGAGTCGATGCGCGCCTGGGTGCGCGCCGCGGCCTCCTCGATGCGCAGCTTCGGGATGCCCTCGCCGATCGCCTGCGCCATGCCGCCGTGTTCGGCGACCTCCTTGATGTGGGCGCGAGCCTTCTCCGCCAGTTGATGGGTCAACCACTCGACGTAGTACGAGCCGCCCCACGGGTCGATCGGTCGCGTCGTGCCCGACTCCTGCTGCAGCAGCAGCTGGGTGTTGCGGGCGATGCGCGCGGAGAAGTCCGTGGGCAGTGCCAACGCCTCGTCGAGTGCGTTGGTGTGCAGTGACTGCGTGTGCCCCTGTGTGGCCGCCATGGCCTCGATGCAGGTGCGCGCCACGTTGTTGAACGGGTCCTGCGCCGTCAGCGACCAGCCCGAGGTCTGCGAGTGCGTGCGCAGCGACAGCGACTTCGCGCTCTTGGGGTCGAACTGCGCCACCAGCTCGCTCCACAGCAGTCGCCCCGCGCGCAGCTTGGCGACCTCCATGAAGAAGTTCATCCCGATGCCCCAGAAGAAGCTCAGCCGGGGGGCGAACTTGTCGATGTCCAGGCCCGCGTCCAAGCCCGCCTTGATGTACTCGACGCCGTCGGCCAGCGTGTAACCCAGCTCGAGATCGGCCGTCGCCCCGGCCTCCTGAATGTGATAGCCCGAGATCGAGATGCTGTTGAACTTCGGCATCTTCGCGCTGGTGTAACCGAAGATGTCGGAGATCACGCGCATCGACGGCTTCGGCGGATAGATGTAGGTGTTGCGGACCATGAACTCCTTGAGGATGTCGTTCTGGATGGTCCCCGCCAACTTCTCCGGCGGCACCCCCTGCTCCTCGGCCGCCACGACGTAGAGCGCCAGGATCGGCAGCACCGCGCCGTTCATCGTCATCGACACGCTCACCGACGACAGGTCGATGCCGTCGAACAGCTGACGCATGTCCAGGATCGAATCGATGGCCACGCCCGCCATGCCGACGTCGCCGGCCACCCGCGGGTGGTCGGAGTCGTAGCCGCGGTGGGTGGCCAGGTCGAACGCCACCGACAGGCCCTTCTGGCCCGCCGCGAGGTTGCGCCGGTAGAACGCGTTGGACTCCGCGGCCGTCGAGAACCCGGCGTACTGGCGGATGGTCCACGGCTGGTTGACGTACATCGTGGGATAGGGCCCGCGGACGAACGGCGGGGCACCGGGAAAGGTGTCCAGCGGGTAGCCCGCGTCGGCCGCGGCGTCGCGGTCGGCGGCGATGTACACCGGCTTGACGTCGATGCCCTCCGGAGTGGCCCAATTCAGGTGGTCGGCGGAGTAGCCGTGCGCGTGCGCCGCGGCGGCGACCTGCTCGGCGACGGCCGCGTCGGTGGCCGGCTCACCCGTCTTCTCCCCGCGCAGCGGCACGTCGGCGAAACTGGGGATGGCCTTGGCGGGTTCGGCGGTCTGCGGCTGCGCGCCGGCGACGTCGGACGTGGTCATCTCATGCCCCCAATCGGGTCAACAGGGTGGACAGGGCCGAGATCGCGTCGATCGTGGCGGTGAGGAACTCGTCGGGCTGCTCCGGCGCATCCGCGACCGCCTTCGGCTGGCCCGCCAGGTAGACGTGCGACACGCCCGCGGCGCGGGCGGCCGCCACGACGGCCGACGCCTCCTCGGCGTACCGGGCGTCGGTGCCGCACAGCACGACGGCGGCGGGGGCGCCGGCCGCCCTCACGGCATCGGCCACCCCGTCGGCCGAGACGGTGCCCGGGTCGACCGTCTGCACACCGCCCGAGGCCAGCAGGTTGGCGGCGAACGTCGTGCGCACGTTGTGCTCGGCGAGTGGCCCCAGTGGCAACAGCAGCACGGTGGGCCGCGCACCCGTGGCGGCCAGATGGGCGTCGGACCGGACGCGCAGCGCCTCGAAGTCCGCGCCGTAGCGGTACGGCGGCGCGACCTCCTCGAGCGGCGGCAGGGCGGCCTCGGCAAGGTTGGGGTACTCGTTGACCCCGGTGACGGCGGTGCGGCGGTGAGCGACGTCGGCGCGGCGCCGCTCGCGGACGTCGCCGATGCGCTCCAGCAGCAGCTCACCGGCGTCGGCGAAGCCGCCCGCGGCCTCGAGTTCACGAACGTTGGCCCACGCCCCCTCGGCGAGTGATCGGGTCAGGTCCTCCACGAACCACGACCCGCCCGCAGGGTCGAGCACCCGCCCCAGATGCGACTCCTCCAGCAGCAGCAGTTGCGTGTTGCGTGCCATGCGCCGCGCGAAGCTGGTCGCGGTGCCGGGGAGACCGCCGGGGATGGCGCTGTCGAACGTCAGCACGCCGACGGTGTCGGCGCCGCCCACGCCCGCGGCGAACGCGGCCACCGTGGTGCGCAGCATGTTCACCCAGGGGTCGCGCTGCGACATCATGGGTCGCGACGTGACGGCATGGATGGTGGCGGCGCCGGCGTCGGGCTCGCCGATCACCTCGGCCACGCGCGCCCAGAGTTGGCGCGCGGCACGCAGTTTCGCGATGGTCATGAACTGGTCGTCGTCGGCGGCCAGCCGCAGGCTCACCTGGCCCACGGCGGCGCGGGGCGACAGTCCCCCGGCGACCAGGTGCCGCACGTAGGACACCCCGGCCGCGACGACGCCCGCCAACTCCCAGGAGGCGTTGGCCCCCAGATCGTGCAGCCCCGGTCCGTCGACGGTGACCGCGCGCACCCCGCCGTCGAAGTCGACGACGCGGGTCGCCACGGCGAGCACCTCGTCGAGCGTGGGTGCCCCACGGTCGGTGAGCGCGGCGATCAGCGGGTCGGCGCCGAGGTCCACCGACAGCCGGGCACGTCGATCGGGGTCGAGATCGGCGACCAGGGCGAGCACGGCGTCGACCGCGGCGACGTAGTGCGCACCCGCGTCCAGCTGCACCGGCACCAGCTCCAGGAAGACCCCTTCGAGCAGGCGGTCGAGGTCGGCGGCCGGCACGCGATCGTCGGCCCCGTCACCGACCCGCAGCACGAGCGCCGACGTCCCCTCGGTCAGCGCGCTCAGCACGGCGCCGTTGCCCTCGGCGACGGAGACGCCGCCGGGCAGCGGGAACGTCTCGGCCACCTTCCACCCGGACGTGACGTCACGCAGGGCGTCACCACCCCGGGTGAACGGCCACCGGCCGGGCAGCGGCGGTTCCGGCTGGGCGTCGAGGATCGTGTAGAGCGGCCGGATCGGGAAGCCCTCGTAGGTCGGCGAATCGAGCAGCTGCTCGGGCGTCTCGCCGAGGTCGGCGGGGTCCTTGCGGCGACTCTTGGCCAGCACGCCCGCAACGGCGGCACGCCACTGCTCGCGATCGGACTCGGCGGCGCTCGTCTTGGAACTGGACTGATGTCCGGACACGTGGCAGCTCCCCGTCATTTGCGTCATTGCAGAAGTGACTTGACAACTGTCTGTCAGGCTAAATGATCGCGATCACGCCGCTGACCAACGGGCAGCGGTCGGGGCCGCCGCGGGCCGTTTGGCGCGGGTCGGCGCACCCGTGGCGCCGCCCGTCCGGACCCGTACCCTAGGGAGACGTGACACCCGTCGTCCGCACGTTGCGCATGGTCCGGGGCGCGATCACGAGCACCATGGCGGCCGTGCCGCGGCGCAAGCTCGCGGCGATCCTGGCCGCGATTGTGATTCTCGTCGCAATCGCGCTGCTGGTGCCGCTGCCCACCGCGGTGGAGCTGCGCGACTGGGCGACCGCCGCGGGACCGTGGTTCCCCCTCGCGTTCTTCGCCGCGCACGTCGTGGTGACGATCTTCCCGTTCCCCCGCACCGCGTTCACGCTGTCGGCGGGCCTGCTGTTCGGCCCACTGCTCGGCGTGTCCATCGCGGTGGTGGCCAGCACCGTCAGCGCCGTCGCCGCGCTGTTCCTGGTGCGCGCGGTGGGTCTGCGGCTCGACCGCCTGCTGAGCCACCCCCGCGTCGGGCTGGTCGATGCCCGGCTGCGACAGCGCGGCTGGCCGACGGTGCTGTCGATGCGGCTCATCCCCGCCGTGCCGTTCTCGGTGCTCAACTACGCCGCGGGCGCGTCCGCGGTGCGAGCGCTGCCGTTCACGTTGGCCTCACTGGCGGGTCTGCTGCCCGGCACCGCCGCCATCGTCATCCTCGGCGACGCGCTCACCGGAAACGTCAGTCCCCTGCTGTTCCTGGTGTCGCTCGGCACCGCCAGCCTCGGCGTGGCCGGTCTGGTCTTCGAGATCCGAGCGCACCGCAGGAGCCAGGTGCACGCGGCAGGTACCACCGACGCCGCGGGCGCCACCGACACCCGTGGCGCGGAGGCGCCCTCGTGACGGCTACCTGGCGTGCTGCCCACCCTCCGGCTGCGGATCCTGCAGCGGCGGGTTCGGCAGCGGCACCGGCGCGGTGACCCCGGCCTGCGGAAGGGGTTGCGGCACGCCGTAACCCGGCCCCTGCACCGGTGTGCGCGCCTCGGCTTCGGCCTTCGCGACGGCCTGCGCGATGGCCGGGTCGGTCTGCGTGGAGAACCAGTCGGCCACTTCCTCGGAATCGTCCTCGGGCTTGGGCAGGTCGTGCTCGACCGGCGACGGGGTGTAGCGGAACACGCCGTCCTCGCCGGGCGCGCCGAGCAGCTTGGTGAACCCCTGTAGCGCCGAACCGAAGTCGCTGGGCACCACCCACACCTTGTTCGCCTCGCCCTTGGCCATCAGCGGCAGCGTCTGGAGGTACTGGTAGGCCAGCATCTCCGGTGTCGGCCTGCCCGCCTTGATCGCCGCGAACGTCTTCTCGATGGCCTTGGCCTGGCCCTGCGCCTGCAGGTACTGCGCGGCGCGCTCGCCCTGCGCGCGCAGCATGCGCGACTGGCGGTCGGCCTCGGCGGCGAGGATCGCGGCCTGCTTGGCGCCCTCTGCGGCCAGGATCTGCGCCTGCTTCTGTCCCTCCGCCTGCTTGATCGACGCCTCGCGATTGCCCTCCGCGGTGAGGATCATGGCGCGCTTCTCACGGTCGGCCCGCATCTGCTTCTCCATCGAATCCTGGATGGAGGGCGGCGGGTCGATGCTGCGCAGTTCGACACGGGCCACGCGCAGACCCCACCGCCCGGTGGCCTCGTCGAGGACGCCGCGCAACTGCCCGTTGATGGAGTCACGCGACGTCAGGGTCTGCTCCAGGGTCATGCCGCCCACGACGTTGCGCAGCGTGGTGGTGGTGAGCTGCTCGACGCCGACGATGTAGTTGCTGATCTGGTAGACCGCGGCCTGCGGATTGGTCACCTGGAAGTACACGACGGTGTCGATGTTCACCGTGAGGTTGTCCTCGGTGATCACCGGCTGCGGCGGGAAGCTCACCACCCGCTCGCGCAGGTCGACCCGTGCCCGAATCTTGTCGACGAACGGCAGCAGCAGCGTGAGCTGCCCCGACACCGTCTTGCTGTAGCGCCCGAGGCGTTCGATGACGGCCGCCTCGGCCTGGGGAATGAGGGCCACCGACTTGGCCACGACGATGATCGCGAAGACCACCAGGACCGCGACGACGACGAGGCCGGCTATGGCACCTTCCATGACGTTCCTTCCCTCGGGTGTGTCAGATCGTCTTGAAGACGACGGCGGTGGCACCGTCGATCCGGACGACGGTCACGTGGTCTCCCGGGGCGTAGACGTCGTCGTCGTTGAGCGGACGCGCCGTCCAGACCTCCCCGTCGAGTTTCACCTGCCCGGCATGGCGGGCGACGGTGTCCAGTACCAGGGCGCTCTTGCCCTCCAGTGCGCGCACCGGTTCGGGCAGTCCCTGGCCCGCGGCGAACCGTCGCCGCAGCACCGGCCGGACCAGCACCAGCAGCAGCACGGACACCACCAGGAAGACCACCCCGTCGACGACGTAGTTGTCGACCAGCAGGCTCGAGCCCACCGCGGCCAACGCGCCGCCGGCGAGCATCAACAGGAACAGGTCGCCGGTGAGCGCCTCCGCCCCGGCCAGGCCCACGGCGGCGATCAGCCAAATCAACCAAATGGGCATGCCGCCACCGTACCGCCTGCACGGCTGCCGAGGCGGCCAACAACTACACTGCGGACATCATGTGGTGCCCTAGTGTTTCGCTGGCCGTGTGGGCCAACGCCTGGCTCGCCGGCCTCGCCGCGCCCGACGACGTCCTCGATGCGCTATCCCTTTGGGCGCCAAGACAAACCGTGACCGCCTACGACTCGGTGGCCGCGGGTCGAACGGGTCTGCCGTGGCCCGACCTGACCGATGCGGGCGCGGTGTCGATGCTGCAGACGCTGCGCACGGCGGCGGGTCCCACCCGGGGCGAGCCGGCGATGGCGATCGCCCTGCCGATCCCCGGCGACGTCCGCGGCCTCGCCGCGGGCACGCAGTTCCAGTCCGACGCCGTCATCGCCGGGGAGGCCATCATCGTCACCCCGGCCTCGGGGGACGCCGTGGGCCTGGTGCCCGACTTCTGCTTCGACGACGATCCGGAGTACGACGAATCCGAGTACGCCGAGCCGACGGCGCTGTCGTGGACGGTGTACTCCCTGCCCGCCCCGCCGGTGTTGGAACACGTCGACCTGGCCCACGCCGAGTTCGAGCTGCGCACCGCGGTGCGCTCGGCCGCCGAGGCGCTGGGCACGCTGCGGGCGGGCGCCAGCCCCGACGTCGACGATCCGCGGGGCATGGTCGAGCAGATCCTGGAGTCGGGTCGGCCGCACCGCGCGCCCGAGCATGCACCGTCGCGGGCGGTGCGGGTGCTCGAGCAGGCCGCGCACGTCGACGCGATCATCACGGTGAGTTCGCACCTGATGCCGATCGGCCTGCAGTCGTCCTCCGAACTGCAGATCGCCAACGACGCGTTGCGGCCGTTGGCCACCGTGGTGCGTTCGGCGCGGTTGGCCGCCGTCAGCGCGATCCTGCAGTCGGCCTGGCGGGGATAGAGCAGTTGGGCGTGCACAGCGCGCCGTTGACCGAGCAGCCGTAGCCGGGCACCGGTGCGGGCACTCGCACCCGTGCGGGCTCGGCGCCCGTGCGCAGTTCGTCGACGAGGTCGACGGCCAGTTGGGCGAACCGCCGCCGCGCGTTGGGCGTGGTGGCCCTGGCGAACGCGACGCCCTCGGCCGCGGCCTGCTCGGCGAGTTCGGCGTCGAGGTCCCACACCACCTCGATGTGGTCGGCGACGAAGCCGACGGGACACACCACGACGGCCTTGGTCCCCGCTGCCGCCAGCGCCGACAGGTGGTCGCCGACGTCGGGTTCCAGCCACGGCACCTGCGGCGACCCCGAACGCGACTGCCACACCTGGTCGTAGTCGGCGTAGCCCGCGGCCGCCGCGACCAGCGACGCGGCGTAGCCGACCTGGCGCTCGTAGAGGTCGGGGCCGCACTGGGCGGCCGCCCGCAGCGGGATGGAGTGCGCGGTGAACACCAGCCGCGCGTCGTCGCGCACGTCCGCCGGCAGGGTGGCCTTGGCCTCGGCGATGGCCTCGGCGAACATCTCGACCAGCAGCGGATGGTCGAAGTACTGCCGCAGCTTCACCAGTTCGGGCGCCCCGTCGACGGCGGCGCGGGCCCTGGCGATGTCCTCCTGGTACTGCGTGCAGCCGGAGTAGCCGCCCCACGCCGACGTGGTGAACACCGCCGCCCGGCGGATGCCGTCGTCGCGCATCCGCGCCACGGTGTCCTCGACGAACGGGTCCCAGTTGCGGTTGCCGAAGTACACGGGCACCGAGCGTCCCCTTGCGGCGAGTTCGGCCTCGATCTGCTCGATGAGGGCCCGGTTGATGCCGTTGATCGGCGACACGCCGCCGAAGTGCAGGTAGTGCTCGGCGACGCCCTCGAGGCGTTCCCGTGGGATGCCTCGGCCCCTGGTGACGTTCTCCAGGAAGGGCATGACGTGCTCGGGCGCCTCGGGGCCGCCGAACGACAACAGCAGGACGGCGTCGAACTCGTCGGGGGCCATGGTCAGAGCAGCTGGGTGTGGGCGCCGCCGTCGGCGTACACGACGGTGCCGGTGGTGGCCGGCAGCCACTCCGAGAGCAGCGCGCACACGGTCTTGGCGACGGGGGTGGGATCCTTCATGTTCCAGCCGACGGGGGCCCGCTGGTCCCAGCCCTCTTCGAGCAGGCGCATCTGGTCGCCGGCCTCGGCGCCCAGCGCGCCACCCACGATGGCGCTCATCGCGAGCGTCCGGATGGGGCCGGCGGCCACCAGGTTGGAGCGCACGCCGTACGGTCCTGCCTCGCGGGCGACGAAGCGGTTCACCGACTCCAGTGCGCTCTTGGCCACGGTCATCCAGTTGTAGGCGGGCATGGCGCGGGTGGGGTCGAAGTCCATGCCCACGATGCTGCCGCCGCGGTTGAGTACCGGCAGCGTGGCCTTGGCCAGGGAGGCGTACGAGTAGGCCGAGATGTGGATGCCCTTGGCCACGTCCTCGTAGGGAGCATCGAAGAACGGGTTGACGCCCATGCCGGTCTGCGGCATGAAGCCGATCGAGTGCACGACGCCGTCGAGCTTGTTGCCCTCGCCGATGGCCTCGGTGATGCGGCCCGCCAGGGAGTCGAGGTGCTCGGTGTTCTGCACGTCGAGTTCGAGCAGCGGTGCCGGCTTGGGCAGCCGGTCGGCGATGCGCTGGATGAGCTTCATCCGGTCGAACCCGGTCAGCACCAACTCGGCACCGGCTTCCTGCGCCTGCTTGGCGATGTGGAATGCGATGGACGAGTCGGTGATGATCCCCGTGACGAGGATGCGCTTGCCCTCGAGAATGCCTGCCATGTCTGGTGTTCCTTTCTGGTAAACGCGCGTGTGCGGGCGCGAGGGCCCGGTGATCCGGTGGGGTCTAGTGACCCATTCCCATGCCGCCGTCGACGGGGATGACCGCGCCGGCGATGTACCCCGCGTCCTCCGACGCGAGGAAGCTGACGGCGCCTGCGACGTCCTCGGCGGTGCCCACCCGCTTGGCCGGGATGAAGTCCAGGGCGCCCTGCTGGATGCGTTCGTCGAGCGCGCGTGTCATCTCGGTGTCGATGTAGCCGGGTGCGACGACGTTGGCGGTGACGCCGGCCTTGGACAGCTCGCGCGAGATCGAGCGGGCCATGCCGATGAGGCCGGCCTTGGCCGCCGCGTAGTTGGCCTGGTTGCCGATGCCCCACATGCCCGAGACCGAACCGATGTAGATGATGCGCCCGAAGCGGTTGCGCTGCATGCTGCGCGACGCGCGCTGGGTCACCCGGAACGCTCCCGTGAGGTTGGCGTCGATGACCTCGCTGAACCGCTCCTCGGTCATCCGCATGAGGAACGCGTCCTTGGAGATGCCCGCGTTGGACACCAGCACCTCGACGGCGCCCTGGTGTTCCTCGACCTCGGTGAAGGCGCGATCGACGGCGGCGGCGTCGGTGACGTCGCACTGCACGCCGAACAAGCCCTCGGGCGCACCGGAACCGCGATGCGTGACCGCCACCTTGTGACCGTCGGCGGCCAGTCGCTGGGCGATGGCCAGGCCGATGCCGCGGTTGCCGCCGGTGACCAACACGGAACGAGAGACGAACTCGGGCATCAGATGCTCCTCGCGGGTTCGGACATGGGGCTCAACCTATCGTCCCGGCGCGTTGACCTCGAAATCGGTGCCGACCGGGAAGCGGGCACCGCGGCGGTCGGGCCGCCTCCGGCTCAACCCGGCAGGCGCCGGTTCAGCAGCAGGGCTCCCAGCGCGGCGAGCGCCACCAGGAACGCACCCAGGCGCAGCCAGCCCACGCTGGCGTCGCCCTTGATGGTCTCGTAACCGATCTGCTGCTGCAGCGTCGAATACACGTCCTTGAGCTGTTGCAGGCTCGCGGCGCTGTAGGCCTGGCCACCGGAGAGTTCGGCGATCTTCTTGAGCATCTCGTCGTCGACGGGCACGGGTTGCTTCTGGTCGTTGATGTCGACGGTCCCGTACGGCGTGCCGAAGGAGATGGTGGAGATCGGCACCCCCTGATCCTTGGCGGTGCGGGCGGCGGTGTAGGCCCCCTTGGGCGCGTCCGGGTTGGACGGCACGGTCTCCTTGCCGTCGGAGAGCAGCACGATGCGCGCCGGGGGCGGCTCGTCACCACCCCCGAGGACGGCGCCGACGGTCGCGATGGCCTGCAGTGCCGTGAAGATGCCCTCGCCGGTGGCCGTGCGGTCGGCGAGCTGCAGTTTGTCGATGGCCGCCTTGGTGGCCGCACGGTCGGTGGTGGGCGCCACCAGCACGGTGGCGGTGCCGGCGTAGGCGATGAGCCCCAGGTTGATGCCGGGGGTGAGTTCGTCGGCGAACTGCTTGCCGGCTTCCTGGGCGGCGGCCAGGCGGGTGGGGGCGACGTCGGTGGCGCGCATGGACTGCGACACGTCGATGGTCAGCATGACCACCGCCCGGTTGCGTGGGATGCGCACGTCGTGGGTGGGTGCGGCCATGGCGATGGTGAACAGCACCAACGCCAGCGCCAGCAGCGTGGCAGGCAGGTGCCGGAAGCGCGACGGCCGTTTGGGGGCAACGCTTTCCAACAACTCCAGGTTGGCGAAGCGCAGCATGCGCTTCTGCTTGGCCAGCTGCGCCACGACGTAGTAACCGACGACGGCGACCACGACGATCAGGAACAGGAAGAACCAGGGGTTCTCGAAACCCGACAGGCTCATGGGTCCGAGCAGCGGTAACGTCATGGGAAGCGCGGCCTACCTGAAGGCCAGTCGGCGGTTGGCGACGAACCGCACCACGTCGGCGATCCAGTCGCGATCGGTGCGCAGCGTCAACAACGGTGCGTCGCAGCGCCGTAGCGTGCGGGCCACCTCGGCGCGGTGTGCGGCGGCCGCCCTGGCGAAGTCGTCGCGCAGCTGCTCGTCGATGGTGAACTCGCGGGTCACCCCGGATTCGGTGTCCTGCAGGATCACCTCGCCGACGTCGGGCAGTTCGACGTCGCGGGGGTCGAGGATCTCGACGCCCAGCACCTCGTGCCGTCCGGCGATGGCGCGCAGCGGCCGCATCCAGTTGATGGGGCCCAGGAAGTCGCTGATGATCACGGCCATGCCGCGGCGCCGCTCGGGGCGGCGCAACTGGTCGATGGCCTCGGCGAGGTCGCCGCGGACTCCCACCGGCGCCTTCGGCATGGTGGCGATGGCGCTGAGCAGCTCGTGCTCGTGCATGCGTCCCGACAGCGCCGGCACGCGTCGCGTGCTGTCGCCGTTGGTGATCACCGCGCCGAGCCGGTTGCCGCCCCCGCTGTTGAGGAACGCGATGGCCGCGGCGGCGGCGACGGCCAGGTCGCGCTTCTCGCAGCCGGCGGTGCCGAAGTCCAGGCTGGCCGAGACGTCGACGACGAGCCAGGTCTCCAACTCGCGGTCGGCGATCATCTGGCGGACGTGCGGCGTGGTGGTGCGGGCGGTCACCGACCAGTCCATGCGACGGACGTCGTCACCGGGTTGGTAGACCCGCGACTCCCCCGGCTCCGATCCGGGGCCGGGGATGAGGCCCTGGTAGTTGCCGTGCAGCACGCCGTCGAGCTTGCGACGCACCGTCAGCTCGAGCTTGCGCAGCGCCGCCGACAGCTCCGGGTCGCGGATCTGGCCCCGGTGCAGCGACGGCGGGTCGACCGTGCGGCTCGTGGAGCGGGTCACCGACCGCTGGCCGCCGCTGTCGCCGCGGGCATGGCCGGGGCCGAATGCCCTTGCTGCGGAATGGCATTGACCTGCGGGAGCGCGACGGTCTGCAGGATCCGGTTGACGACCGTCTCGGCCGACACCTCGTCGGCGAGCGCGTCGTAGGTGAGCACCAGCCGGTGGCGCAGCACGTCGGGGATGATCTCCACGACGTCGGTGGGGATGACGTAATCGCGACCGCGGACCAACGCCAACGCCCGCGAGGCGGCGATGATGCCCAGCGAGGCACGCGGCGACGCGCCGTAGGCGATCCACGACTTGGCGTCGGGCATGCCGAACTTCTCCGGCTCGCGCGTGGCGGTGACGACCCGCACCACGTAGTCCACCAGGGCGTGGTGCACGAAGACGTTGGCGGCGACGCCCTGCAGGCGCAGCAGGTCGTCGGTGTCGAGGATCTGCTTGGGGGTGGGCGGGGTGACGCCCATCCGGTAGATGATCTCGCGCTCTTCCTCGGGCGACGGGTAGTCGACGTTGAGCTTGAACAGGAAGCGGTCGCGCTGCGCTTCGGGCAGCTGGTAGACGCCCTCCTGCTCGATGGGGTTCTGGGTGGCCATCACCAGGAACGGGCTGGGCAGCGGGTAGGTCTTGCCGCCGATGGACACCTTGCGCTCGGCCATGACCTCCAGCAACGCCGACTGGACCTTGGCGGGGGCGCGGTTGATCTCGTCGGCCAGCAGGAAGTTGACCATCACCGGGCCCAGCTCGGTGTCGAAGTCCTCCTTGCCGACGCGGTAGATGCGGGTACCGACGATGTCGGTGGGCACCAGGTCGGGGGTGAACTGGATGCGGGCGAACGAGCCGCCGACGACCTTGGCGAAGGTCTCCACGGCGAGTGTCTTGGCGACACCGGGAACGCCTTCGAGCAGCACGTGCCCCTTGGCCAGCAAGCCCACCAGCATGCGCTCGACCAGTTGGTCCTGGCCGACGATGATCCGCTTGACCTCGAAGATGGCGCGCTCGAGGGTGTGCACCTCGCCTTGCAGGCCGGTGGCGGCCGGCTGCTGACCGGGGAAACCCTGCGACGGGTTCGACCCGGGGAAGCCTCCTGCGCCCTGCGGCGGCCCACTCGGTGACGTCATCAAGCATCCTCCATGTGTCAGTGCCGGCGCCCCGCTCCGGACGCCCGCCGTCAACTATTCCAGGCAGTTCGACATCCGTCGACGTGGCCCACGCCCAGCCCGGGCGGCCAGTCAGGATTCGATGAAACGCACCAGGTAGGGCTGCAGGCCCGCGGTGCGCAGCGGGCTGACGGCCACCATGCCCTTGCTGCTCGAGGCCTCGAGCATCTGACCGCCGCCCAGGTAGATCGCGACGTGCTGGCTGCCTCCGGGACCCCAGAACAGCAGGTCGCCGCGCTTGGCCTGCGACTGCGGGATCTTGCGGCCGGCGTTGTACTGGTCGCCGGAGTACTTCGGGATCTGCACGCCCACGCCGGCGAACGCGTAGCGGGTGAAGCCGGAGCAGTCGTAGCCGATCTTGCCGGCGTCCTGGTCCACGCCCTCGCTGGGCCCGTTCAGCGCTCCGCCGCCCCAGGAGTACGGGACCCCCTGCTGCGACGCGCCGCGCCGGATCACGTACTCGATGGCCTGCGGTCCGCGGACGCGTCCACCCGGCAGCGCCGCCGCGGCCGGGCTGCCGCCCAGTCCGATGCTCGACAGGAACTGCTTGCCCAGGTTCTGCGTGGTCTGCAGCGCCAGGGAGCTGACGGCGAACGCCGCGTTGGCGGCGGCGACGGGGTCACCGGGGGCCCCCGAGCTGACGATCTTCGGCAGCGTGGGGTCCCACGCTCCGTCGTCGGGCGCTGCCGACGCGGTCGCGGGCGCCCCCAGCAGCAGGCCGACGGCGAGCGCTGCGGCACCGATGGCCGGCACCACCGCCCGCAGGGCCCGGGTTAGCCGGGAAGTACTGTCAAACAAGGGATTTCACCATTCAATGAGTCGGGTCACGTACGGCGTCATGCCGCTGGTTCGCACGGGCGAGATCTTGACGGTGGATCCGGTGTACGGCGCCTCCAACATCTGGCCGTCACCGAGGTACATCGCGACGTGCTGACTTGCGTTGGGGCCGTAGAAGATCATGTCGCCGCGGCGCATCTCCGACGACGGCACCTTGCGGCCGGCGTTGTACTGCGAGCCGGAGTAGTGGTCCAGCTTGATGCCGACGCCTGCGAACATGTAGAGCATGAGGCCCGAGCAGTCGAAGCCGACGGTGCCCGCACCCGAGTCGATGCCGCGGCTGGGGCCGGCGGCGTTGCCGCCACCCCACGAGTAGGGCACGCCCATCTGGGCCATGCCGCGTTTGATGACGTACTCCGTGGCCTGCCTGCCGTACACCCGCGGAATGGCACCGTTGTTGGTGTAACCCGTTGGGGTGGGCAGGAGTCCGAGCTTCTGCAGGAAGTTGCGGCCGAGGTCCTGGGTGACCTGCGCCGAGGTCTGCGCGATGCCGAGGATCGCGTTGATGATCGCCACCGGGTCGCCGCTGACGAAGGCGCTGGGGATGGCGGGCAACGTGGGATCCCAGGCCCACGTGTCGGGCGACTGCGCCTGAGTGCCGGGCGTGCGATCCCAGTCCCCCGCCTGCGCCCCGGGGGCCGGCTTGGCCGGTGCGGCCGAGGCGTTGCCCTGCGGCA